>JAYVYE010000118.1:0-3157 GCA_043784545.1 Candidatus Microsaccharimonas sp. | reverse complement strand
TTTTCGGTTGATGCACAAGCGCTTGGTGGTAAGCGTCAGTGTCGTAGATAGCAGCCGTTGGCTCAGAGGTCGTACTAGCTTGTTCGGTATATTGCTGCGAGATTGAAGTTGGACCTGGTAGCACAGCTGGCATAGGGCTGGTTTGTACTTCGGTCTTAAGTTCACTGCTTTCTGGTATCGGTAGGTCGGTAGTTTCGGTGTGTGCTTCCAAGAGTAATTCTTCCTCTTCCGCAGGCTCGGTAATTTCGACGACTTCAGCTTCTTCTTTTACCACCATATCCTCAACGTGCCCAAACTGATCGTTAAAATCTTCAAGTAACGGCAAATCTGATTCAGGTAATGAGAATGCACCGAGTGGTCGTTTTTCAACTTTGGCGTCAGCCAAAAATGGTGATTCTAGCGGGCCAACTGGTACAGCTTCTACAAAGTCAGGCATGACTGGTTCTGGCGCCAGACTCTCCACTGCTGCAGCGATGATGGCATCTGGTTCAGTAGCTGGTAATTGCGGAACGTTAATTGGGTCCGGCCAATGGAAAGCTGAGCTAGGATTTAAAGATTGGGACGGTCGGTCTGCGGCCGTACTACGATCGGCCTCTTCGCGACTGACTAATTCACGGTGCACACTAGGGGCTGGTGGGGCTGAGGGTCGCATGTCAGATGAGGGATGAACGACATCCATGAATCGTCCGGTGCTACGACGCGCCGCCGGTGATCCAAATGAGGTCGGTGCTTCACGCGGGGTGAGAGGCGTAGACACATTAGCAAAGCTGGAAGTCGTTGCCTCGTTTACATCAGGGCTATTAGTTTCAGTATTGGAACTTGTGACAGAACTTACTGCTCGGTCAATTTCATCAAAATCTATATCTTGCATGCCTTACTCCTCCCTTATTTTTTACTTATGTGTGCTTTTTCAATAATTGCGCTAAAAGCTGCTTGGTCTAAACTAGCACCACCGATCAGCAGCCCGTCAACGTCATTCAGCGCTAGGTAGCCACCCGCACTGTCAGCCGTCACACTTCCACCGTACAGCACTTGAATAGTTTCAGCTGCTTTACTACCGTACAAATGCTTGATTTGGCTACGAATCGAGCGAATCGCGCTCGTTACATCACTAGGCAGAGCATTCTTACCAGTTCCGATTGCCCAAACAGGTTCATAGGCAATGACCACCTGTTCAAGTTCTTCGCTAGTAATGTTAGCTAGCCCACCAATCAATTGGTCATAAAGTACATCTTGCGTTTCACCGTCAGTTTTTTCACTGGCAGTTTCGCCGACACATAGAACTGGTTTGATGCCATTTCTTACCGCTGCCTGAACCTTAGCCCGTGTGTCTTTATCGGATTCGTTAAAAATATGGCGTCGTTCCGAATGACCAACCAGGGCATACTGCACAATACCACGGAGTTGGCTAGCTGATACTTCGCCGGTATAGGCGCCGTGATCACGCCAATAAAAATTCTGTGCGGCCAGTTTCATTTGGCGAAGATTAACCTGCAAGCTAAGTGTTTGCAAAGCTAGCATTGTCGGCGCTATAACCACTTCGACGTTTCTATGAATTTTGACAGAGTTGTTCAGCTTATGAACATACAAACTTGCCTCGTGGACTCCGAGGTTCATTTTCCAGTTGCCGATGATGAGCGTTTTGTCGCGTGCCATGGATGTTACTTTTTACCGCTTATGCTTATTAGGCTTAAGTTTATCCTATTTAGGTGCATTGAGCAAACTCTCTATCCCCGGTAGTGTATCGCCCGCCATAAGTTCCAGACTGGCACCACCACCAGTTGAAACATGTGTAAAGCTTGCGCCATCAGTGCTGTCCCATTTCAGTACAAAATCAGCCGTATCACCTCCACCAATAATAGAGGTCGTGTCGGGCTGGGTTGCCAGTGCCAAGGCTAATCGAGCTGACCCATGGGCAAAGGCCGGCAGTTCCGCATAGCCAAGTGTGCCATTCCAGATCACTGTTTTTGCATCAGCCACGGCCTGGACGACTCGTTCGATCGAGGCGTCGCCGATATCAAGCATCGTTTCGTCAGCCGCAATCTGATCAAGCGGAACGTTTTTACGAACGCTGGTTTCAGAAATACCTGTTGCTACAGCGGCATCAATTGGCAAAATAATGAAATCATCGACGTTGTCACCAACTTTGTTGTGCGCGGCTGTATAAATACGATCAAGCGTCTCTTGTTGATCAGATTCTAGTTTGCTTATACCCATCGAAATACCTTTATAGGCCAAAAAGGTATTAGCCATAGCACCGCCAATAACGATTTTGTCAGCAACCTGGACGAATTGTTCAATCACCGCAATTTTATCACTAATTTTTGCACCGCCCATGACAGCAACCAATGGCCGGGCTGGATGTTGCATAGCGCCAGTAATCATAGTGTATTCTCGTTCTAGCAATAGTCCGGATACGCTTGGTATACAAAGGGTGATGGCATGGGTGCTGGCATGAGCCCGGTGAACAACGCCAAAGCCATCCTGCACGAAGTAGCGAGCGCCGGTCGATGTAGCGATATTTTTTGCAAAACTTTCATCATCGGCTTCTTCCTCATTGTAGTACCGAAGGTTTTCAAGCAAAATAATAGCGTGAGCCGGGGCTTTTTTGACCGCTTGCGTCACTTTGTCGCCGATGCAATCATCGACAAAAATAACTGGATGATTCAGCAACTCGGATAACCGAACAGCTACTTGTTCAAGACTTAATTTTGGATCACGTCCGTCTGGTCGTCCGAGGTGACTTATAATCACCACTTTACAGTTACGATCGTGAAGATATTTTAGCGTCGGTAGACTAGCTTTAATACGAAAATCATCATCAATCAGCCCGTTGCTATCAAGCGGCACATTATAGTCAGCCCGAACCAAGACAACTTTGTTGTCAAGCGGTACGTCACGAATTGTCAGTTTAAAGAAGCCCACCGAATTGTCCCACCATTTAGTATGTTTTTATTCTAGCACGCGAACTTTGATTGTGTCAGTAGTTCCGATGATTCCAGGCTGTTGTCCGCTCACAATGATAACCGTCGCTTTACCTTCGCCAAATAAACCTTCGGCTTTAAGCTCTTTTGCCAGATCAAATCCAGCTTCTGCGCCGTCAGGGCGAACGTAGCTACGATTGGCATACCCAAGACCAAGTTGTTGGGCTGAACGC
>JAYVYE010000117.1:0-3307 GCA_043784545.1 Candidatus Microsaccharimonas sp. | reverse complement strand
GACGCCACTGCTAATAACATGAAGGTTAACTTGGCCACCCGTTTCAATGAGGCGGAGGCTATCAATGACAGAAGTCAGCGAGCCTTGAACATCGGCTTTAACAATGACGTTAAAGTCGGGTGTTTCACTTTTTTGGGTCATTAATTTCAACATATCGGCACCAGTCACGTTAGTACTGGCCGCGTTACGTTCGTTTTCAAGTTTAGCGCGGGCAATTCGGGTGCGGGCTTCTTTTTCAGTTTTGAAAAGTTCGAAACTATCACCAAACTGAGGAATTTCTTTAAAACCAGTCACTGTCGCAGGCGTTGAAGGGCCGGCTTCCTTCAGAGGTTTACCAGCAAAGTTAAGCAGTGTTCGAATCTTGCCGTACGTCGTGCCGGCAACAAGGAATGAGCCGGGTTTCAAGACACCTTGCTCTACCAGCAGCCCAACGACAGGACCACGGCCTACTTCCATATGGGCTTCAATCACCAGGCCTTCGGCTGGGACATCAACGTCGGCTTTAAGCTCTTCAATATCAGCTACTAATAGCACCAGGTCGAGTAACTTGTCGATATTTTGGCCAGTTTTGGCACTGACCTCTACCATGACCGTATCACCACCCCATTCTTCTGGATTCAAATTGTGTTCAGTTGCTAGTTGTGTTTTGACGAGCTGAGGATTAGCGGCTTCTTTATCAACTTTGTTAATTGCGACGACGATTTTTGCATTAGCAGAGCGAGCGAAACGAATCGCTTCGATCGTTTGAGGTTTGACGCCATCGTCGGCGGCAACGACGATAATAACAACGTCAGTCAATGCTGCACCGTGCTGACGAAGGGCCGCAAAGGCTTCGTGACCAGGTGTATCAAGCAGCGTAATGGAACGACCTTTGCGTTCGGTTTGGTAGGCACTAATATGCTGCGTAATACCGCCGGCTTCGCCGTCAACAACTTTTTGGCCAAGGATCGCATCCAGCAAACTAGTCTTGCCGTGGTCAACGTGACCCATGACGGCTACGATTGGTGGACGATCGACTGCTTTATCGGTCAATTCGTGGACTTTACGTTCTGGACCAGTTCCTTCAGTTGATTTCTTTTCAAGTTCAACGTCCAGACCTAGTTCTTCAACGATAATAGTTGCTGTTTCGAAGTCAATCCGTTGGTTAATTGTGGCAGCGATGCCATTCTTGAAAAGCTCACCAACCAGTGTAGTCACAGAGAGATTGAGCGCTTCGGCTAATTCACCAACTGTAATTGAGTCGGCAATCGTTAAAACTTTTTCAGCCATATGCGTTCCTTTCTCTCCGTGCTAAACACGGTTCGTGTACTATCCGTATCAAACAGATAAAGTATTATTTTGTGTCCGTATGAAATACGGCCTTATTTCTTTTTAGAAACAGCGCCAGGAAGACCAAGTGAGATCTTGCGGGCTTCTTTTTCAACGTCCAAAACAACAAATTCTTTGCGTTCGTTCAGTGTGAAAACCTTTTCAGGATCAGCGGTGTCGCCTTCACCAAGTTCACTGACGTGAACCAGGGCTTCAACGGCTGGGCTGATCTGGACGAATGCACCAAATGGGGTGATCCGAGTTACCGTACCCTCAACCTTGTCACCAGATTTAAACTGATCGACTTCACTCATCCAAGGATCAGTGGTGAGTTGCTTCATGCTCAGGCTCAGGCGGTCTTTGTCAATCGCAATGATTTTCGCTTCAATTGTTTGACCAACTTTGACGTAATCTGACGGATTATTGACGCGTTCCCAGCTAATTTCGCTGATGTGAACGAGGCCTTCGATACCTTCAACGTTAACGAATACACCATAGTCGACAACACCAGTTGCAACACCTTTAACGCTATCACCGACAGCCAGCTTTTCAAATCGAGCTGCAAGGCCTTCTTTGACAGCTTCTTTTTCACTAAAGATCAATTTATTAGCTTTACGGTCAGCATCGAGGATACGAACTTTCAAGTTTTGGTTGATAAGTGAGTTAAGGCGTTGCAGAATTTCTTCTTTATCACTGCTACCGACTCGTGGGTAGTGTTCGGCTGATAATTGTGACACCGGCAGGAATCCACGAACGCCGTCGTATTCGACCAACAAACCACCGCGGTTTGCATCGTATGGAGACACGTCGATAATTTCGCCGCTTTCCATTTTTGCTGCCAATTCGTCCCAGCCCTTGTCTTTAGCTGCCTTGCGGAGCGAAAGAAGGACCTGGCCATTTTCTAGTTCTGCATCAACGATGCTAGCAGTGACTTCATCACCTTCGTTCAGTGCGCGGGAAAATCCAATCTCGCGGCGAGGAACCAGGCCTACTCCATGTGGACCAAGGTCGATCAGGACCTCGTGTTTTCGAATCGAAAGGACCGTTCCATCGACGACCTCTCCTTGTGTGAGCTGTTTGAGGCTCGCGTCTTCGTTCGCGAGTAACTCATCCATTGTAATGTGTGCGGCTTTTGTTGCCATAAGTCTTTTTAAAGACTCCCTTCTAAAATATATTTCGGTGGGGCGCACTAAAAGATTAATGTACCCCTCGATTAGGTCTATTTTACCCCATACAACAGATTAAGTCTAGCTTTCGCGCACAGCTCGCCGAGATGCGACGTAAAATGCAACCGAAAGTGACAGGATTGTTACGATAACCAAGCGCCCCACGCCGTCGAAACCAGTTTGCGGTAGCTGAGCCGCCGCCGAACCAGTTGAAGCAACACTACCGCTAGCGGATGCGCCTGTTGCGGCCGTTCCAACGTGAGTCGCAGCTGGTGATTTGTCAGACGATTCAGTCGATGGTGCAGCCGTGGTCGACGGTGTCATCGCTGATTGCGACGTTAGGTTTTTTTCGGCAATCGCGATTGCCTGATCACGCCGGACCTGCTCACCACGGTGTTTCGCCAAATAAATGCCGCCAACTACAAGCCCTCCGAGCACGATGACTCCGATTACAAATAATATTCCCACCCGAGTTACGCGCCACCCGCTTAACATCGCCATGATTTATCTCCTGTTATGACCTCTATTGTACGCCATACCTTTCGCAATCGCTATCACTAGGGTCACAAGAAGACCGCAGGTTCGCAATACCCCATGCCCTCAAGGCAAATGAGCTACGGTTGACAAAATACCATAACCGTGATAAGGTAATTCAAATAAGGATCAAAAAATAAACATGACGCAGCTTACTCAAGAACACCTCACCACTCCCTCTATAGAACAACTTTCACCTCAGTTGCTTGACCATTTTAGTACTGCCGAGGAGCTAATTCGTGATATCCAAGACAGTCCAGCCTTTGCTAAAGAGCTTGAAGCGAACGGAATCCCCTTCG
>JAYVYE010000116.1:0-3196 GCA_043784545.1 Candidatus Microsaccharimonas sp. | reverse complement strand
GATCCATAAAAGTTGTTTTACCGAACCGCTGCTCTATTTCAACAACTGCGTTAATAGCCGGAACAGCCGCACCAGCACCGAGGCTGACAAGATTTAAATCGTTTTCGGTTGATTGAGCAGCGTATTTTAAGACAATCGATTTCATAATTGCCGCCCTTGCACGAATTGCAACGGCATCAAGCGAGTGAGTTAAAATATCGCGCGTTCTTTCAGTAGTTTTACCACTGGGGAAAACTCTTTCCATGTCATCAGTAACTTGCATAGCGTACAGGGCGCGTGCCGATGGCACTAATGTCAACCACTCTTCCATGGTACCTTCAAAATTTGGTTGTTCATGCTTATAGAACCATTCGTACGCTGGGTTTTTTTGGTAGTTGTTCTTTTTTGATGGAATAGGGAACTCTTCAGAATGTGCCTCGATATAGGCGCTCCACATATCGAAAACGAGATTTAATCGATGTCTGTCCATCGGGTCACTTTCGTCACCAACGATGACACGACGTTTTTCATAACTTAAACCCGACTCGGTACGACATCGCCATCTGTCTTGCTCAAAAATTTCACCAGGTTCGAGGTTCTCGGAACTCATTCCCCCATTTAGCCTTTCGCCTATCAATGTCACTTTTGATCCCCTTTGATGTTGGTATATATATCTGGTACTATACTACTATAACCATGACCAAAATTGCCATCATAGAAGACGACGCCGTCATTAGCCAAATGTACCGGATGAAATTTGAAGCGGATGGCTTTGATGTTCAACTTGCTAATAACGGCGAGCGCGGCGTTGACATGGTGGAGTCTTATAATCCTGACATCATCTTGATGGACCTTCAAATGCCCGAGATGGGCGGGGAAGAAGCCTTAACTATTATTCGTAAAAAGGAGTGGGGCAAAACTGTCCCTGTCATCATTCTGACGAATCTTGGCGAAGAAGAGGCCCCAAAAGGAATTCGCGATTTAGGCATCCACAGCTACATTGTCAAAGCAGAACTAACGCCGCGCCAAGTTGTGCAACGCGTCAAAGAAGCGCTTGGCGTTTAACAGTACGAAAAGTGTCAGGCCTTCAAAAACTAGTCTTTGACAGTTGCGCGCGCCGCTTGTATGACATTGTCAAATAAGGCCGTCACAGTAAGTGGGCCAACACCGCCCTTTGCGGGTGTCATCGTAATATCCTCACGGAGTCGTAGCTCGTCCGCTACATCACCTACTAATTTCCCATTTTCAGAAGCCGTGCCAGCATCGACAACAACCGCACCTGGTTGTACCATTTGACTAGTAATAAGCCCCGGAACTCCTGTCGCAGTGACAATAATCTGGGCTTTCTTTAGTTCGCCAGCTAGGTTATCAGTTGTATCGTCGTAAACTGTTACCTCGTAGCCTGCCGCCAGCCATAACGCAGTCAGCGGTTCACCCACCAGTCGGCCGTTACCGACAATAGCGATGGTACGTCCACGCATTTCGATGTTGTATCCAGCCATTAGCCAATCAATAGCCATTGCTGTTGCGGGAGTCAAGATAGCATTCTCGCCTAAGCCATCAACGTCCTTCGCCGGCAAAACGGCATTGACAGCTTCATCAGTCTGCGCTGGATCGGCCAGTGGCAATTGGATAATAATGCCATGAATAGAATTGTCCTCGTTCAAAGAGGTGATAGTCGACATAATATTGGCTTGTTTGATCTTATAAACAGCAACGTCAATCAGAATATCTGCGCCATAGGCCTGTTTTAAACGGACATACATGTCAATAACAGGATCATCAATCGTTTGGATAATAGCGAGTTTAGGCGCGACGTGCTCGGCCTGTCGAAGCGCCCTAACCTGACGAGCTTGTCGTTCGGTAATAAATTCTGAGAGTTCTTTTCCGTCGAGTTTCTTCATACCTTAAGCTTAGCAAATGCTATGGTACAATCAAAACATGAATATATTACATTTTGCACAAGCTTCGTATTATACAACTACTTATACAACTACATCTCACGTTGACCCAGCAGAGGCGGCGGCCATTAGCGCAGGTCTGATTATTTTTGGACTAATTTTGGCAGCAGTTTCGTATGTCGTCAGCGCCATTCTACTAGGTCGAATCTTTAAAAAAGCCAATATTCCTGCTTGGATCGCTTGGGTGCCATTTTATAACACTTGGAAATTACTCGAGATGGGTGGTCAATCAGGTTTCTGGGCCGTACTTGCAATTATTCCAGTCGTGAGCTACGTCTCGATCGTCTTTCTTTATATCGCCACGTATAACATTGGCCTGAAGTTCGGAAAAACAGGAGCTTTTGTCCTCATGGCTATCTTCCTTCCACTCGTATGGTTGATTTGGCTTGCTGTTGATAAGTCCGTTTGGAACAACGCAGCTGGTGTTCCCAGTAAAGCTATCGAGCACAACCCATTAGCACCAAAAGTCCCAACTGTTTAGTTAAACAAAAGTATTGCAAATACCAAAACCGATTGTACGATTAACCACAATGATTGGGTAACGACAATCGGATAGGCCTTTTGGCCTTTCTTTAGTTTTGGTGCCTACATGATATGACGCATTAGATTATTTTTTCCGAGAGGTAGTTGTCTGCATGGGGACGCCGATTCGACTGACCACGAATGCAAGCATACATCCACCGATCATGATAATGATAGAGATCACGAAAACTTGGCCATTCGTAAAATAACTAAAAAAGTTCATAGGATTCCAATTTCCACCAGCGGCAATTGTAGCAATTTCAGTCACAAGTGCACTAAACCCTAATAGACCAAAGAATACCTTATACCCAACCATGTAATTTCTTTTCATATGCATTTACTCTATCAGAAGCCGGGGTGCCCTAGAAAAACATTCAAGTTTATGCTACAATCACCCCTGTACTATGCACCCGTAGCTCAGCGGATTAGAGCACTGGTCTTCGGAACCAGGTGTCGCAAGTTCGAATCTTGCCGGGTGCACCAAAATTATCAAAGATTGTTTTTATCGGCAGTCTTTTTTATATTTTTAAGTATCAAAAGTGTGACGCTGATTGCCTATGGTAACTTCAAAATAACAATTCTGACAGATTTTAGATCTATTACTCTGTCCTACCACTTACTTGCATAACAGAGGCGAAAAAGGTATACTCTACCAGAGTTACCGTAAGTTTGTAAAAACATTGGTAATCATCGAACGGGCCAGTAGCTCAGCTGGTTAGAGCGTCTGCCTCTTA
>JAYVYE010000115.1:0-1699 GCA_043784545.1 Candidatus Microsaccharimonas sp. | reverse complement strand
CCGCTTTCGACAGCATGAACGATTTCGTTCGGGACATGCACACGAAATCCGGTCTGATCGAGGCTTCAGCCGCTCGGATCCTTTTCCCTACGAGAGTAGGGTCCTCTACGTTATCTAGGCGAGCCACTGTGAGCAGTCTCCACTTTCCTGACGTGACGGCTGTCTGCCGCCTCTAAATCGCTGATTGTATCGCTAAAGATGCCCAGATGCAAAGCGGCTTCTCTTAGTTGATTGCGTTTAGACTCACCAGCCTCGCTAGTAGCGGGCTCGCTTTTCCAATCCGCGATAAAGGACTCTATATTATTTCTTTGTTCACTCATCTTTGTTTCTCTACTCCTTGTTATTGTCTTCGCGTAAGCATTTTGCTTTTCGCTTTTGTATTCCATATTTAATTTTTTACTTTAGCCTGATGCGTTAAAGGGTTTCTTTTATTAAGTTGTATCGGACTCGTATTGCTATATTTTGTCGATTAGTGGTTATGGCTTTAACGTATTTGCCTTTTTCATAAGGCAATCACTTTCGCTATTCTCACCCAATAGCGGAGATACCCGCGGGTACAGGATAGGCGTGGCTTCTCCATACGGTAGTTTTCATGTGAATATTATAGCATAACTCGCTGGCGAAGTGAGGCGCCACACTATTTTTGCCATGAAAAACATTAAAGGGTATCATCGAGGAAAAGTTTTCATGCGAGGGCTTCTGCCTATTTAGGCGTATCCCTCGCTCTTAATGCCACCAAAAGGCGCTCAAGAATGTCTTGCGGAGTTATTTTCTCGACTATCCGCCGTCTATCTTCAATATCGTAAGATGTTCTAGGCTTAAAAAGTTCTCTATCTACACTGAGCTCTTCAATCTCTCGGAAAACCTCTTCCCGCCCCTCTGTGCGAGCCTCTCGCAGGAGAGGGCAAAGACAGAGGACTTTGCATTCAGGCGAGTGTCTATCCGTAGCGAGGTAATCGCGACAGTCGCATGGCACATTAGGGCATAAGGGGTCATATACTTGACTATTCTCTCGGTGATTTTCTGCCCCAAGTACGCTATGATCGCTAGGCAATTATTCTCCGATATTCTCTGTCTCGCGTTCCAAAATCTTGTCGCTAGCCATGTTAAAGGCTCTCCGACAAGACCAAGCATCTAATCGCGATATAAGATTAGGGAATTGATCGTGAACTTTCTTCACATCTTCCCAGTTTGCTTCCGTCATTGGAGGAAAGATATCGGTTGGAAATATCTCATCTCCTAGACCAGCCACGAACTTGGCTGTGTCGTTTACATCGCTCATTACGCTCTTCCTCCTCTTTGGCTACGATAGTTCGGGGTGAAATTAGATTCAACTTACAATTCTGACAAATTCATAGGTACAGCATCTTTATATCTAAGTAAGCACTCAGCCACAATAGGAAGGATTTCGTTATCGAACTTTGTTTCCTCCAACTCATCGGTAAGTTCATCGGTTACTCGAATGATCTTGGCTGGTTGTAGGTTTTCTACTTGTTCCCGTTGGAATCTTTTATATTGAGGCGATGCCGTTGCCAAATGTTCACGGGAGGGATCCCAGTAGCCAAAGTACGCGACTTTTTTATGCTCCCAAGTAAAGTAATCTATGTCTCTATAATCCCGCGCTTCCATAATGCCTCTTTTCGTATTGCTAGAGTATACACTAAGAGTTTTAGCCTATGGTCAGTTAGACAAAATAGGG
>JAYVYE010000114.1:0-4702 GCA_043784545.1 Candidatus Microsaccharimonas sp. | reverse complement strand
AGTTGCTTGACCATTTTAGTACTGCCGAGGAGCTAATTCGTGATATCCAAGACAGTCCAGCCTTTGCTAAAGAGCTTGAAGCGAACGGAATCCCCTTCGACGATACTTCTAGCGGATACTGGGAAATTGTCCGATCTGTTACCGAACGGTCCATCAAGTTGGGCGAATACGTTGATAATAAGTCACTCTTATCAGTAACTCGTATTGCTGCTGCTACCCCAGATGCTGCTTACAAACAGTTTTACCTCGACAATGCGGAAGAATACAACCTTGACGCCGCTACTTGTTATAGTTTCAAGTACGAACTGAGCATCTTTAACGATCGACTTCGTGATTACATCGCTGAAAACCTAGATACCCCGTTTCAGTCTTTTTCTCTTCTTTTAACCGAGTCAGCCAGTAAGGGCATTGACCGTTCACTGATCCAATCCGTTGCTGCTGGTATGAAAGTTTGCCTCAAGGGCATTCGTACCGAAATCGGACTGGAACAAAAAGCAGCTGCAGCCGGTCTTCCGTTCCGCCGCAGTACTACCGATGAAGACATGAAGGGCATTGATTACGTTATTGACGGCGTAAAGGTTGATGTAAAAAGTTCATTACATGACATCGTGGCTGCGAGTCATAACAGCTCACCAGATAAGGCGTATTTTATTAAAGGTGTTAAAGCGACGATTTTTCCATTCGACTACCCTACCGATTACGTGGGAGACAGCTTTCGCATCGATGAAAGCGTTCTACAGAACCGAGCTAATCAACTAGCTAAAGACATTCAAGCAATCAAGAAGCGAATTGCTTAATAAGCATAATTATGCTATTATAGCTAAGTTAGCGTCTTTATTCTTACCAAGAAAGATAGGTATGAACACCAGTGATACGGCGATGCCCGTATTTGTACAGATCGAAGGCACCCCTCAACAGATACGCGAGCTGGTTGCGCAAGCAATTCTCCACGATTACAAAATCAAGTTTACTTTCCACGATAGCCAGGAGGTAGTTGAAGGTCGGATTACTTATCTGAATCCCAGGATCGACAACAACGACACCAAGATTCACGTTAAGCTTACGAACGGAAGCCGGATGATCGTCTACGTTCCACCTCATGATGAGTCGGCAATGGTCAGTGCGTACGTTTTTACCATTGGTACCACCGAGAACTCCGTCAATTATGACGTGTAGAACTCGTCCATCCGCCGCAAGGCACAAAAAAGTCATCGGTTCGCCCGGTGCCCCCACTATCAGATTGATCGTGGGGCTTTTTTTAGTATGAGCATACTAGCCACAAACCGTGTTAAACTTGGAATATGTTAGTGGCAGTCGATACGGGTGGGACAAAGACATTAGTGGCAAGCTTCTTAGAAGACGGCCGCATTGGGGAACAATTTAAATTCCCTACCCCTAAAACGACTACTGAATACGTCTCGCTTTTAAAAGAAGTCCTGGAAACGCACTTTGGTAATGAAACTGTCGAAGCCTTAGTTATAGCGATGCCTGGCATTGTCCGTGATGGCGTTGCCGTCTGGTGCAATAACCTCAAATGGGCCAATTTTGATGTCAAAACAGCCCTCCAAGGAGTCCTTCACGATGCTCCCCTGTTCGTTGAGAATGACGCCAATTTAGCAGGCCTCGCCGAAACACGTCAGTTGGACGATATCCCCGACCTAGCACTGTACGTTACGATCAGCACCGGTATCGGAAGTGGCATTATTACCAATGGCAGCATCAACCAAGCGCTCCGTTTTAGCGAAGCCGGTCGTTCAATGGTGGAATATGACGGAAATGTCCGTGAATGGGAAACATTTGCTTCTGGTCACGCTATCTATGAAGCTTACGGCAAGTTCGCCAAAGATATCACCAGCAAACGTATCTGGCACCAGATTAGTGACCGAATTAGTCGTGGCTTCCTAGCCGTTATCCCTATCTTGCAACCAGATATCATTATCATCGGTGGTAGCATCGGTACGTACTTTGACCATTTTAGTAAAGATCTAAAGGGTCTCCTCAAAGAACACTTGCCGGCCCACATCCCTTCCCCGAAAATCGTACAAGCCAAACACCCTGAACTGGCCGTTATATATGGATGCTACTACTATGCCCTCGACGCACTCACTACTGTCTAAATTACAGCGCGATTTCCCAGAGGTTGCCTTCACTGCCGGCAACCGCTTTGCCTGGTCACCGGATACAAACACCGTGTTTTATGATGCATCCGACCTGGATAACACTGGCATATTACTTCACGAACTGGCCCACAGTGTGTTGCACCACCACCAGTATTCAAAAGACGTCGAACTTTTAACGATCGAGGCTGCGGCTTGGGACAAAGCCCTAGAAATTGCTCAACCCTACAACGTCGAGATTACTAATGACATGGTTCAAGACAACCTCGATACCTACCGCGAATGGCTCCACGCCCGCAGTACCTGCCCCAACTGCGAAGCAACCGGCTATCAGACCGGCAAAGACGCCTATGCCTGCGTTGCCTGCACTCATAGCTGGCGCGTCAATGAAGCCCGGATCTGCGGACTAAAACGTTACTCCTCTGAAAAATAAAATAACCCCGAAAGCTCGGGGTTATTTTATGCGACCTAGGTAAAACTTAGGCTACTTTTTTGACTGCACGGCGACGAGAGATTCGTCCACCCTTAGCGCCTGCAACACGTGCAAGTTCAGGGTTAGCGGCGAATCCACCAGTGTGACCGTTTTGACCACCCTTAGCGCCAATTTTGGCGTAAAAGTTAGGGTCGCGTTGTAAGTTCTTGGCTGCAGCCTTTTGGCCGCCTGCTACTGTTCCTGCCATAATTGTTTCTCCTCTAGCACCGCCACGCGGTGTCCACTAAATTAAAAAGATTTCCACCGGTGTTTAGCCGTGGAAACCCTCATTTATACCTCACACATGGTATGTGTATGCTATGCATTGTATCATAGCTTAGGCGGTTTGTCAAGTTATACATAGGCACTATTATATGTTTTAATTATGTTTGACATATTACACGTATATATCAAAGCTACAGTTGCACTTATACGAACCATGCGATATTATAAATACGCACCTGTTTGAATCTAAAATTATGATTCATCCAACAAAAACGACCGTCTCTGCGAGAGCGGTCGTTTTTGTTGGTACTTGTTGGCAATCGAGGTCTATAAGTGCTAGAGTATACTCCATGCACGAGTTTCACCACGAACACACCCCTAATATAGATACTTTTCTTCGCGCCACTCAAAAAGCGGTCGATCTAGACTATGACTACGTCATTCAAAAGGTAGGACTTGAATCATTGCTACGCGATGCCGATAGTAAAAAGATGGCAAGAATGGCTATTTCACTACTTAACGATACCGGATTAGAGGCACGTTCTGAGCCCGGGGGGAGCTTTTCGTCATCAAACGAAGACAATCTCACTTACGCGTCCGATGTGGCCTCAATCGAGTATTTACGGCTCTTGACGGGTACTTTAGGAAGCATTAACGGGTATTCACTCACTATGATCACCACTAATGCACTGATCTTGGACCAACTGGTCCGAACAAAAGATAAGTGTTTAATCACGATCAGTCTTGATGTTCGTCTTTCACCGATTGGTCTCCATGTCGCAAAAGATCGTTATATAGGCTTGCCTGGTCGCTGGCCGATAAAAGACCCTCTCGAAGTTGGGCCGGAAGATACTGCCGTAGTCGATGCTTTTATCCAAAAAATCATTGAGTTAGAATAAAAAGACCTCCCGTAAGAGCGGGTTTTTGTATGGAGTCAACTAGTTACCTTAAACGTAACGAGACGACGAGAATAAGTGTAGCACTGGCCGTTACAATGACAGCCACAACAAAGGTGATTAAGTTGATATTCATCCGACTAGCACTGTGCTTTCGAGTTAGTTTGTTTACAGTTACATGAAATGATAAAACATACCTATGCTAAAACAAAGAAAAACCAGCCTATCAGGATGGTCTTTCATGTTAAAACAAAAACCCTGGTATTACCAGGGTTTATTGTATAATTCGGCACCGTGCTAGTTTCCCGCTTGTGGCAGTATAATCGCCGCTACTGAGCTTGACTTCTGTGTTCGGAATGGGAACAGGTATTTCCTCAGCGCCATGGGCACCGAAGGAAGGCTTCTATTTGAAAAACCTTGCTTCGATGGCTGTTGTGATTCATATCCTATAAGAATATGACAACAGTTGTCGAATTGCTTCTAGGGTCTTTGATTGTAAGTCATTTTGTGACTAAATTGACGATTTCATTGGTTTAACACAATCATTCATTGATTGATTCTCACAATCATTGCGATTGGTGATTCTCACCAAATACTAGTTAAGTCTTTACCTCATCACTTCACTAAACCGGAGTTTACTGAAAGTGATAAGGACATAAAAAGGCAGTGGGACTATTAGTATGCTTCAGCTGCACGTATTGCTACGCTTCTACCTTGCACCTATCAAACAGATATTCTTTCTGTGTCCTCATAGGGAAATCTAATCTTGAAGTTAGTTTCGCGCTTAATATGCTTTCAGCGCTTATCTATTCCGAATTTAGCTACTCGACAATGCAGCAGGTGGCCACAATCGATACACCAGAGATTCGTCCGCCCCGGTCCTCTCGTACTAAGGGTAGATCTCCTCAAATTTCCTATCGTCCGTACCGGATATAAACCGAACTGTCTCACGACGTTCTGAACCCAGCTCGCGTACCACTTTAATCGGCGAA
>JAYVYE010000113.1:0-1848 GCA_043784545.1 Candidatus Microsaccharimonas sp. | reverse complement strand
GAATGCTGTGACTAACCACGCCCATATCTTGCCAATGGCGATTGTTAAAATATCCATACTATCCCCTTATGAACCGCCGTAGTTGAAACCTGTAGCATGATCTGTATTCGGCAAGCCAACATGATAGCCAATAGCAGCACTGGCATCCGATTGCACTCTACACAGAATCGCAAAGCGCCCCGAGTTTTTATAGCCAATGCCGAATTGAATAAATTGCTTGCCTGTGGGTTTATCTGACCAGCGAATTTGGCAGAACACACCGATTGGCAAGCATAGGCCAAGGTAGAAAATAGCGTTAAAGAACTGGTGCGCGTTGCCTGTGATGCGCGGCACAAATACCCACTGTTCATTTTCCTTGAAGCCGATAGCAATGCCATTGGACTTAACGTATTTGTCATCAATGCAAAACGGCCAGCTGTTCAAGATGCCATCATACCAGTTGTTGAAATATTCCAAATGTTTCATTTAAGCTTGGCTCTCAATACCTTAGCTTGGTCGTCTAGTGCTTTTAATTGCGCAGCATCACCCTCGCGCAAAGCACGAATAGACTTCATATCAAGGTCGAGTAATGCCGCCATTAAAGGCGAATTGATTTGTGCTGTTGTCGGTAGGTCGGCAGGTGCAGCCGTATTGGTTTTAGCCCACTCTAAATATTTAACATAGTCAGTGTTGGCCGTATCGTTGGGTATAAAGGCATTATCTGAAATACGAATGATGGATGCTGTGTTGCTTAATTTATACATGATTTGTCCTTATAATTCGGCATTTGCCGTGTAATGCGTTGACATAACATGAGCAGGAGTAGGGGCGGAATTAGCTTGAATACCAACATAATTGACGCCAGCAGTACCAAATCCAGTCGATGCAAAGTCTGTGCCAGTTACTTCATCGCGTATGGGTGATGCTGTTCCGCCCGTGACTGGGTTATAATAAGTAACAGTTGGGGTGGCGCGCATTGTGACTGGAAGGGATGCTTGGAATGCAGCATAAGCCGAGCCTGATACTGTCACAAGGCGATTAGCCGAGGCATTTGCTGTGCCAGGTACTACACCTTGATAGGAGCTTACATTGTAGCGATAGCACTGTTTTAGCACATCATCAGCGCCTTTTACTTCAAACGGCGTGGCAGTACTGCCTGGCTCAAGTTGTACTAATGCAATCTTAAAGGTATTGCCGACAGTATCGACTTCGTTGACCTGATTGGCTGACGCTAAAAAATTGCCTGTTTGCCAGCTATTAGCCGTGGTCTGATAAGTAGTGCCAGCCGCTAACGCAAAGCGTGCAGTTAGTCCAACAGTATTATCATAGTTCCACGTGCCGATAGTATCGACAGGGATAGTAATGGATTTAAACTCCCACGTATTAGCTGCAATAATTGTATACTCTGCGACATAACTACGGTTAAGTCCGTTAGTAAATGAGACACAATGCACGCCCGTTTTAGCCATTTTTATCCAAAAAGACAAAGTTACGTTTCTAACCCAAGCTTGTCCGAACCCAAAACTAACCGCATTTATGCCTTCTATCCGCTGGTCGAAACTACAAACATCGCCTGCGGCCAGTGACACTTGTGCGGTGGTTACTACCAGGCTAAGCGAAGAACCTGTATAAGTGCCTGCTTGCGCTGCACTGGGTGCATCGGCGGATTTAGATGCAGTATGCACCATTGACCCTACCTTGCTGTAGATAAAGCGGTCTGCGGTATAAATGCCGCTGCCTACCGCTGGAAAGTTCGTTCCGTATTGCCATGGGTTAGTGCTAAAGTTGCCACCGATGATTTTGTTTTTAAAGCCAGGAGCACCAACTGGTTGAGTACCGCCTGATGTCAGTTGTAAGTTTGTACCATCA
>JAYVYE010000112.1:0-9064 GCA_043784545.1 Candidatus Microsaccharimonas sp. | reverse complement strand
GGCAGTTTGCGCGTTTTTGATGATCGGATGACGGTTGAATTCTCGGACCATAGCAAAGTTATTGGTCAGTGTAGTCACTGTCAAAAAGCAACCAGTAATTACGAGAACTGTGCCTGGGAAAACTGTAACGACCTAGTGCTTATTTGCGAAAGTTGCAAGACAGATCCAGATCTTCTTTTCCACACCAATTCCTGTCGTAGTAACGCGGTCACGGCAGCTACCCGTTCAATCCGCTAAGCAGGCATTTTTTAGTGGACTGGTTCATAACTGATTTTTCGCGGGAATAACAGACTGAGGAAGAATGTTACGACCAACAAGGCTCCAGCATAGATGGTTATTGCCCTAAAAGCATTGACAAAGTTGCTGGCCGTGGCTGTTGTGACGGCGTCCTTAATCGTTTTTCCAAGGGCGATTGAACCAGGATCGGTGGCAGTCGTATTGTCAAACTTTTTACAACTTTCGGGGACAAGCGAAGTATCTTTTTCTTTTGTGCGGTCAACATAACAGGCTTTAACAGTTTTGATGACGGCATCTTGGGCTGCAGCGGGCAGTTTTTGCGAAATAAGACTGCTACGAATAGCTGGTTCAGCGGTTGCGAAACTAGCGGCAGCATTAGTTGAAAGTTGTCCAAAGAAGATGACACCAACTAACGCTACGCCAATCGCTCCACCTAGTTGTTGGACGGCATTAAGTGTCCCGCTGGCAGAGCCGGCATGTTTCGTATCGACATCTTTCAATGTGACCGAGAAAACAAGTCCCAGCACCAGTCCCATCCCAGCGCCAGTAATAAATAATCCGGCAATCAGTTGATAGGGCTGTGTGTCCAATCCGAAAGCCGTAAAGACCCAGAGTAGGGTAGCCAGACCGATCGCCATGACAATTGTTCCGATGCTCATGGTGTAACGACCAAGAATTGGTGTTAACTTTTGGGCTAACAAAGCGATACTGACGCTAATACCTATAGAAATTGGAATGCCAGTTAAAGCAGCTTTTAGCACATCGTAGCCAAGTCCAATTTGAAGTATTAATGTGAAGGTAAAGAAGAAGCCGATCATCACCATTTGGAATACGAGGTTGGTCGCGATACCAACCCGAAAAGTAGATGCTTTAAAAAGTTCGGGAATAATAAGGGGTGACTTATCGATTCGGTTCTTGCGCAATTGCCATAGCCAGAAAACAATAAAAATAGGAATTGAACTGGCCATCATTGCAAATACCCAGAATGGCCAATCGAGTTCACGTCCTTGAATAAGCGGAAAAATCAAAAGTCCTAACCCGGCAATAATCAAAAAAGTTCCTACAACGTCAAGCTTTAAAGGATGGGGTGATTTACCTTCCGGCAAAAAACGGATTGCCGCAAAAAAAGCAAAAATACCAACCGGGATGTTAATGAGAAAAATTGGACGCCAATCAAGTCCAGCAATATTTGCCTGGATCAATAAGCCGCCGATGACTGGGCCAAGTGAGGCGGCAACGCCAGCCAGCGCGCCGAATAGTCCCAAGACTACACCGCGTTCTTTGGGTTTGTACATTACCTGCATTAACGACATAACTTGCGGTACCATTAATGCAGCCATCGCCCCTTGTAGTAAACGGGCAATAACGAGAACTTCGGTATTCCAGGCTAGGCCACAGAGTAATGACATCGCCGTAAAACCAGCCACACCGATCATAAATAGTTTTTTATAACCTACAACATCACCTAGTCGGCCACCCGTTATGAGTAGGACTGCAAATGCTAGTGAATAGCCAGCGGTGAGCCATTGAATAGCCGAATAGCTAGCACCAAGGTCGGCTTGGATGGAAGGAATTCCGACATTTACGATGGTGGTATCTAATAAGTCCATAACAAAGGCCAAAGCAACAATAATCAGGGCAATTGTTCGTTGTCGGCCGGTAAATTTGGCAGCATGATGATGGGCGGAATGCGTCGGGTGGGTTATTTCAGCTTTCGCCATAGAGACTCCTTGATGATGTAGTTACCACTATTATACTGTTTAATTCAGCGCTACAATAGTAGTAATGGAATCGAAACTACAATCAAAACTTAAAACATTGCCGCGATCACCAGGTGTTTATTTCCATAAGTCAAAATCTGGCGAAATTATTTATGTTGGAAAAGCAGCTGTACTGAAAAACCGGGTCCGCCAATATTTTCAAAGCACTCGTGACATGGACGTGAAAACCCGGGCGCTTGTAGAAGAAATCCATGACACCGATTGGGTTGAAACTGAAAGTGAACTTGATGCGTTATTTCTAGAATCTGAAATGGTAAAGCGCTACATGCCGCGTTTTAATATTTTGTTACGTGATGATAAATCACAAACATTTATTCGGATTGATATGAAAAGTGAATGGCCGTACGTCTGTTTCACCAGAAATCCCTGCGATGATGGGGCTGATTATTACGGGCCGTACTTTAACGCGTTTGCAATTAAAAAAGCCATGCGTTATCTTCGAAAATCATTTCCGCATTACACAAAGCCGCTAAAAGAAAATGGGCGACTTGATTTAGACGCCCATATTGGACTCAGCCCAAAACCGGGAACATCATCGACTGAATATAAAGCGACTTTAAAACGATTAATTCGCTACATTGAAGGTGGACGATTAACAATCATTCGTGAACTGGAAAAAGAAATGCAACTTGCGGCTAAACAACAAGATTTTGAAAATGCGGCAGTTTTTCGTAATAAAATTACAAATTTAAAATCATTACAACATCAAATTATGTTCGGTGATAAAGAGTTCCTCGATATTAGTAAGGACAAAGCACTGAGTAGCCTGGTGGACTTATTCGGGCTAGAGAAGATCCCAGCCCGAATTGAAGGCTACGATATTAGTCATATGGGGGGAACAAATGTAGTCGCTAGTATGGTGGTATTTACCAATGGCGTCAGCGACCGAGCCAATTACCGCAAATTTAAAACACGGATTGAACAAAATGACGACTACTACAATATGCACGAAACGTTGCAGCGCCGAACCAGTGAGAAAAACCTTAAAGCTTGGGGCAAGCCAGATCTTATATTGATTGATGGCGGCAAGGGACAGTTGGACGCTGCACTACGAGCACTTGAAGAGCACAACCTACGTATTCCAATGATAAGTATCGCCAAGCGCGAAGAAGAAGTAATCGTGCATACTACCCGGTCAAATATTGCGATCGAAAAGCTCTTAACATTTGTCAAAGACCCAACTGACGACATTGCGGTGACAAAGTCCGGTGAATATCTAGTTGTTAATTTACACGTTGGACAATTGAATGGCACTTCACACTCTAAAAATTTGCGTGGTGGATCGATACATTCAAAATATTCTGACGTCACAAAATTATTCCAGCGAATTCGAGATGAATCACATCGTTTTGCGGTCAGTTATCATACTGTTTTGAAGCGAGCTAAACAAACAGCTAACATGCTCGAAGAAATCCCTGGCGTCGGCCCAGCCACACGGCGCACATTGATAAAGACGTTTGGCAGTATGCGCGGCGTTGCAGCTGCCGATGAAGCGGCCGTCATCGCAGCGATTGGTGAAAAGAAAGCCGCCCTTATTAAACCGTACCTCCAGACCTAGTAACAATGCTTGTGCTAATCGGCTCATCGCTTTATTATGGTGGCAGAGCAGTTATGACAAAACATACAATTCGTTCCGCCTTCACAATTGTTGAATTAATAGTGGTAATTTCAGCCATCGCTATTTTAGCGATCATTACAATTGTTTCTTATGGCGCGTGGCGCACACAGATAGCTACTAATTCGGTTAAAAGCGACTTAGGCAATGCGGCTTCGGCCATGGAGTCTGCTCGTACCTTTGCGTCAGCCTATCCATTGACCATTCCTTCGACTTTTGTCACTAGCACAAGTAATACCATCACACTAACTCTGCCTGATACAAAATCGTTTTGTATCGATGGTGTCACTACGCAGTCGACTTCAATAAACTACTATATTGACAATCTCACACAGATAAATGGAGCCACGTCCGGTACGTGTGCAGCACGTACGATGCTGCCGTTACCGGGAGTTATTGTAGCCACCTCGTTTGTGTCAGGCGTAGCTTCCATTGTCGTGAATTGGACAGTTCCATCACCAAATTATGCAAGTCAATATCTTGTACGGTGTGCTCTCGACCAGGGATTTATAACCGGTGTAATTGAACAAACTGTAGCCGGCGGAACTACTACCGCTGGAACAGTATCGGGCGTAAAAACGACCACTACTTACTATTGTCGAGCGCGAGCAATCAATGCGAATGGCCAAAGTGACTGGAGTAATACAGTTACCGGTAATACGCAGTAACACACTGATGCTTAGGCCTTTCTGTATCGACAGACTGACTGTAAACTTTTACAATAGATCGAATGAACTCTTCTTTTTTTGAAAATAATCGCCAAAAATTACTTGAACGAACAAAAGCTGATCTTGTTGTCATTGCTGGAAACGTCGCCATGCAACGATCTGATGATACGGCATATCCGTTTCAGCAAGAATCAAATTTTTGGTATTTAACAGGTATCAATGAGGCTGATTGGTGGTTGATTCTTGAGCCGCATAAAACAACTCTTGTAGCGCCCGATATTGATGAAACTCACCGTATTTTTGACGGCGGGATGGCAAGAGACACTGCCAAGAATATTAGTGGTGCAGACGAAGTTTTGACAAATACAGCTGGCGAAGCGTTGCTTTTAAAACTCGACATATTAGAAACGGTCTATAGCTTGGGTGATGATCCACACGAAGATCACTACGACTTTACATTAAATCCCGGTCAAGTTGAAATGTATGATCAGCTACAAGATATTTTTGTTGAAGTCAAAGATTGTCGCGCTATTTTGTCGCGACTGCGGGCTATTAAACAACCAGAAGAAATTGCAGCCATTAGGCGAGCAATTGCTCTGACGGTTAAGGCATTTTCTGAAGTTAAGCAAAACTTGGCTGACTATACGTATGAATATGAAATTGAAGCTACATTTTCGCACCATTTTAGATCGCGTGGTGCAGCCGGACATGCCTATGATCCGATTGTTGCTAGTGGCAATAATGCCTGCACACTTCATTATATTAAAAACGATTCACTGCTTGGTGATGGTGATCTGATACTTCTAGACGTTGGCGCCAGTGTCGATGGTTACGCCGCGGATATTACTCGTACCTATGCCAAAGGAATTATTTCGGACCGGTACGCACAGGTTCACTTAGAGGTTGAAAAAGCTCACAAAAAAATTGTTACTATGTTAAAGCCAGGCTTGATAGTAAAAGAATTTATGACACAAGTTGACCTTATTATGAAACAGGCTTTGACAAATTTAGCGCTTTTGAAAGACGAAAAAGATTACCGCATTTATTTTCCACATTCAATCAGCCATGGTCTAGGGATTGATGTGCACGACAGTTTGGGAAACCCAGATACTTTTAAACCAGGTATGGTACTGACAGTGGAACCGGGTATTTATATCCCCGAAGAAGGAATCGGTGTTCGTATAGAAGACGACATATTGATTACCGAATCCGGCCACGAGAATCTTAGTGAAATGCTTCCGACCTCTCTGTGATATACTTAATCTAGCAATGAAACAGCAATTTTTAGTTTTCGTAGTCCGGTGGGTGTTGAACTCATTTGGTCTTTGGATTGCCGTCCGACTTTTAGGGAGCGGCTATGAAAATGTCGTTATCCACGCTGGTATTGGTGGATTTTTGTTAGCTGGGTTTATATTTTCAATTATAAACAGTTTCTTAAAACCCCTGGCCGTCATTCTTTCGCTTCCAGCAATTCTTTTGTCTTTAGGGCTTTTCATGGTTATCGTCAATGGCGCCCTGGTATATGTGTCTTTGCATCTATCACCAGGCATCTCGATGTCATTCTTTAACTCCATTCTTACCGGAATTATCTTGAGTCTGATAAACTATATAGTAAGTGCTGCCGTCGAAATTCGGGGTGGTAAATCAGGAGTGACCTATGACAATTAATCTAATTCTACAAATTCTTACTATTGGTTCAGCGATTTTATTTATCGTCTCTGTCCTTTTACAGCAACGCGGCGCAACGCTTGGTGCTGGTTTTGGTAGCTCTGGTGAGCTATACACAACTCGTCGCGGTATCGATAAAAACTTGTTTGAAGTAAGCGTCGTCTTTGCGGTGATTTTTATTCTTTCGATTCTTGCTGGCCTGCTACTGCCGGCTGCTAACTAATAGGAGCTTTGAAATCTTGGCTGAAAAATTACCCAGCAAATGGCGCCGCCTCCCGAAGCTAAGCTTCAGCTCAAAAGATCTCGCGCGGCGTATGAAAAAGGTAGAGGGTGCCACGATTAAGCATGCCCGACGCTTTGTATTCAAGCGAATGGACAGTATTCGTGAAGCTCGCCGACATATTGCATTATGGGTGCTTGCGATTGGCGTCATTATTGGGGCCAGCGGCTTACAGCTTATGTGGTATCAGCAAAGTTCTCGATCAGTTGTTAGTGCAACCGACGGAACCTATGCTGAAGCAGTTTTGGGACCTATTAACACCCTCAATCCAATTTTTGCTAATACGAGTGCCGAAGAGTCGGCCAGCTACCTTTTATTCTCACGTCTTTTAACGTACGACACGTCGGGTCATCTTAATTACGATCTTGCCCAAAGTATGACGCTGAGTGCTGACCAAAAAACCTACACTTTGACGATGCGCCCCGATGCTCAGTGGCAAGATGGAACCTATGTTCGTGCCAGGGATGTTGTTTTCACCGTGAATTTATTGAAAAATCCTGCAACCAGAGCCACAATTAGTGGCTGGAATGATATAACAGCGACCGTTGTTGATGATCGAACAGTTGCCTTTGCCTTGCCAGCGGTTTATGCCGCTTTTCCGCACGCATTAAACTTCTTGCCGATTCTGCCTGAACACGTCTTGCGTGACGTGGCGCCGGGCGCCTTGCGTGAAAATGCTTTTAGCACCAAGCCTGTTACCAGTGGTCCATTTGCGCTTCGGTTTATTCAAGAAGTCGATAGTAGTGCTGGGCGAAAAATTATTCACTTGGCTCGAAATGATACTTATTACAGAGGTAAAGCAAAGATTGATCGTTTTCAACTACACGTTTATGCCACTAGTGAGGCAATTACTAAGGCAGTAAAAACATCCGAAGTAAACGCCGCGACTGACTTGACGGTAAGTGATGCATCAGGTCTTTCGACTGACCGTTATTCAGTCGAGAAAAAACCAGTTAATGCCGGGGTGTATGCGTTATTTAATACGACTACTGGTGTCATGTCAGACAAAGCAGTCCGCCAAGCCTTGCAAGCCGGTACAGATACAGCCGCTTTGCGCAAGACAGTCGGTACGAATATTCCAGAACTACATTTGCCATTTGTTACTGGCCAGGTAACCGGAGATGTGCCGGCAGGGACTATTTATAGTAAGGCCACAGCCGAAAAGCTTCTTGATGACGCCGGTTGGAAGCTCGACGGAACTATTCGAAAGAAAGACGGGGCGGTATTGAAGCTTGCAGTTGTAACAACCAAGAACAATGATTTTGAAAAAGTTTTAACAGCAATGGCGAGCCAGTGGCGTAGCCTGGGTATTACAATTACCACAAGTATCGTAGATCCGTCCGATCCGGCCCAAGACGTGGTCCAGAACATCTTACAGCCACGCAAATACGATGTCTTGTTGTACCAACTAACAATTGGGGGTGATCCGGATGTTTATGCCTACTGGCATTCATCACAAGCCAGTAAAGGGTTTAATTTCTCAAATTATTCAAACCAAATTAGTGATGATGCATTATCGAGTGCTCGGAGTCGGATCGAACCCGACCTTCGGAACGCTAAATACGTCACATTTGCCAAGCAGTGGATGATGGACGCACCAGCAATCGGTATTTATCAGCCAACGATTCAATATGTCTATAGCAAGAGTGTTCGAGCGTTGCCGGCTGGTGAAGTACTTGTTTCAGAAGCCGATCGTTACGCCGATGTACTGTATTGGTCGGTCGGCGATCGTATCGTTCAGCGAACTCCGTAAGGCGGGGAGTTGATTTAGGGTATAGAATCGTATATAATTCTGTCTTGTTAGGGCGCTTAGCTCAGTTGGCTAGAGCATCTCGTTTACACCGAGAGGGTCGGGGGTTCGAATCCCTCAGCGCCCACCATAACATTGTCATATAGTCTGCGCGCGTGCTGGAATCGGTAGACAGGCTAGCTTGAGGTGCTAGTGTTCGCAAGGACGTGGAGGTTCAAGTCCTCTCGCGCGCACCACAGTATATTACTCTTTAGGGAGTTTTATTTTTTTATGCTATCATTCCCTCATGAAATTAGTTGAAACTGCGCAACTTGCTGGAGACCTTGAAAAAGGACTTGGCGAAGTGCACTGGGCTATGAAAGGAATATATCCGTGGCTTCGACTAAGAACGAGCGTGGGTGCAGTTACGTCGCTAGCCGTATCTCAAATCCTTCGCGAACAGGGTTACAATGTTGAACTTGTTGTATCCCAACCAGAACTTTTTATTGACCCAGAGATGCAACATGTTATTCCGGTTGTGCATGAAAACGGTGTCGATACGATTATTGATAGTACTTATTCGCAATTTCTTGAGTACGCTGGGCTTTATTTTGGTTACGTGATGTTCGGAGGAAAAAACGATTATCCTGAAGAGAAAATCACTTCGTTCGAGGTCGGCGAAGCTCAGAAAGTCGTTACCCGCCTAAGTTTGCTTGCTCGGTACGTCATGGATCACTACGAGCCTGTTGATGAAATGCCTTTCCCTCGCATTGAATTTCTGGGCTTCACAGATGAGCAGATAGAAGCAACCCTGGCCGCAATTTGGAATCCTGATAATTTTGTTGAATTCACGCCTAGCAATGATACACTCGAGGCGAGTAAAAAACTTGCTGAATTTATCGTTCCAGAACACATCAAATTGGTTGCATAAAAGCCCAATCTGTGCTTTAATTACAGATAAGGAAGCCTTCCACATAAAGTGATGAAGGCATATTTTTATGAAAGACCCAAAATACATTCGCAACGTTGCCATTATTGCTCACGTCGACCACGGAAAGACGACGCTGCTTGATGGCCTCTTGAAAC
>JAYVYE010000111.1:0-20049 GCA_043784545.1 Candidatus Microsaccharimonas sp. | reverse complement strand
TCTTCGATTAATGGTGCGTCGTCAGCCAGCACTGCAGCCAAACGAAGTTCAAATTGCGAATAATCAGCGCTGACCAATACGTTGCCATCATCGGCTATAAAAGCTTCCCGGATTTCACGACCGAGCTCCGTCCGAATAGGAATATTTTGAAGATTTGGGTTGGTACTGCTCAGACGGCCGGTTGCGGCAACGTCTTGGTTAAAAGTAGTGTGTATACGGTTATTCGAATCAGCCAGCTTGGGAAGCGAATCAGTATACGTATTTTTAAGTTTTGCCAGCTCTCGGGTCTGTTCAATTAGCTCAATAATTGGGTGTTGACCACGTAATTTATCAAGCTCGGCTTTACCAGTACTGTAGCCAGTCTTGCCCTTTTTTATGCCGGTAGTTGGAAGTTGTAATTTTGTAAATAACACTTCTGAAAGCTGAGCTGGACTACCAATATTAAATTCATAGCCGACTATTGAATACATTTCTTGTTCAAGTTTTTTATAGGTGCTGCCAAGTTTTTTACTCATTGTATCAAGTGTTTTTGGGTTTATTAATACACCCTTATATTCCATTGCAAACAAGGTATACGTTAATGGGAAATCAAGCTGACGGGCAATTCGACCAACTTTTGGCTGTGCTTCAAAGAAAGCGACTTGCGTGACGTAAACAGTCCATAATCCCGCCATTAATTCAGCTTGGTCGGGCGCTTCCCTACCGATAAGGGCATTGGCCGATCGATCACGTAGTAATGGATCGATCAGGAAAGCGGCTTGGCGAATATCATGGACTGTGTGAAGATGCGTCAAGACGCCGTGCTGAGCCAAAATATGGTACAGGGCTTTGACATCATAGCTAATAACTGTCGCCATTTCTAAAGCTCGCCACAGGCTCGAATCGATGTCCGAAACAGGCTTTGATGAAACTGTTGTCTGGTCAGTGGATACCCATAATTCATTTTCGAGGTATTCAACGAGAACCGGGCCCTCGATTGAAAGTGTTGCTGGCCAATCAACTTTTTGTAAAGGTTCGATTGCTTCTTTTTTTTCTATATCGACGACAACGTCCCCAATCTTCATATGTTTTGGAAGACGCTTTATCAGTGAGGTAAATTCGTATTTGTGCAAAACTGCCAAAATTGCATCGACGTCAGTATGAGCAATGTCCGTCTCTTTCCAATCTATTTTAATCGGTGCATCAGTAAAAATGCGAGCCAGTTGTTGGCTCATGTAAGCCGACTCTTTACCTTCGATTAAATATTTTTGGCGTGCACCCTTCAGCTCGCCGACGTGGGAATAAACGCCATCAAGGTCGTTATAGGTGACGAGTAGCTCCCTGGCAGCCTTATCTCCAATCATACGGACACCGGGTATATTATCACTGCTATCACCTACCAAGGCTTTGTAGTCAACAAATTGAGCGACCTTAACGCCGTACTTGGCTTCAAAAGCCGCGTCGTCATACCGCACCAAGTCGGTACTGCCCGTTCGGGTAATATAGACACTGGTTGTGTCGTCAAGCAACTGCAACATGTCGTAGTCACCTGTGATGAGGCAGGTTTCGACACCCTGCTCTTTAGCCTCGGCCGCAAACGTTCCCATAATATCATCAGCTTCGTATTGATCCAGCTCGTATAATGGCCAATCAAAGGCGTTCAATACATCACGTAAGATTGGTAGTTGGGCATAAAAGTCATCCGGCGGCTTGGTACGTCCAGCTTTATAGTCAGCGAAAACCTCGCTGCGCTTGGCCGTGCTGGTACCTTTTATATCCCAAGCAATGGCGACGTAATCTGGCTCAAGTTTCTTGATAATCTCAATGGCAATGGAAGCAAACCCAAAAACTCCACCGGTTGGTGTACCGTCCGCCAGCGCAAGATTTGGCATGGCATAATAGCCACGGTAAAATACGGATTTTCCATCAATGACTGCAAGCCGTTTCATAGTCCTAGTATAGCAGTACTACCCCTGAAAAAAATAAGAAAATACTCACGAAGGCTATCATTATTTTCATTAAGTTCGTGTGGCATACGAATAATATTAGCGGCGCTTTCATTGAGAATCTTCAGAAACGCAGATCCGATAAGTTTATACCCTGCATTTGCCTTAGCTCTTCAAGCGCCTCGGGAGGATAGTGCATACGTATATGACCGACGGAATCTCGTCGTGGCTCAGGAGTAGATCCAAGAAAAGGTAGTCTACGTCGTACCCAAGGCTCATTAACAACGAGCCCCCGTGCGAGTTGACTGACATTATACCAATCGCCCACTTCAGGTATGCCCATTACCTCAATTGCTTTTTGCTCCACGCGAGCTATTGTCTCGGGAGAATAATGTAATTTAATAATATTACCAACATTAAGCCTATCCTCTGCAATTGGGTCAACCATTTCACGCAAACGTGTATTCGTCCATTCTTCGCCCATACCGATTTTTCGAGCTATTTCCGGTCCAGTTAACCAGTTACCTGCATGTTTTGGGAGGTTTGACTCAATATTCTGAACTGCATCGGGGCTTTCTGGAGGAAAAAATTTAAGTAACTTACCTGTTAAATCAGACCAACGGAGGCTTGTTGTAATGCCAACCCTACCGAGCTGACTTACGAGCCACCTTCCATCATGTCCAGTTTCTTTTTTAAGTTCAAATTCCGTGTACCAATCTCCTTGAGGCGGAAACGTGAGAATAATATGCCTTAACTGGTGCAGCAAGATGCGCGGTAAAAATCGAGTCTTGCGACCGGACGGTGCAAGAACATATCGCACCGAAACGCCAAGTTCATGTGCATACTTTATAGCCCAATCCTCCGGCTTACCAAGCAAGCGCGCAAACTCTGACAACTTTATGTAATCGTCTAAATCACATGTTTCGTTGTGCCATCGCCACTCCTCGCGAAGTAGCTCGAGTGCAGGTGAATCATATACATCAACCATCTCATTATTTTGATCAAACTCTGAATTTGACGACACTAGACTAATTTCTTGTGCTTTCCGGTTCACCCATTTTGGAGTAGAGCCTATTTGTTTCGCAATAAAATATTCTGAATTTATTTCACCCTCAGGCAGTGGATCAACGTCTACATACGCAATAAGGTGAGCAATTCGATTCTCTAGTGGCGCGGGTTGGTCAAGAAGCTCCTGAAAGTATGATTTTTCAGGCATAGGCATAAGTGTATCTTTTCCAAAACGTTGAATTTCAGGCAGTCCGGTGCCGTTGGCTACTGGGGACAAGGCTGCATCAGTACCAAAATAAATCGAAATTATTCTTTGTTCATCCGGAATCAACCGCTGTCCTACATTAGGTTTTTCCATTAACTAATATCATATTCAACCTCTGTTGATAACGCAACCATAACCAATCTGCTACAATGGGGGTATGAGCCACCACCCAAACTTAAAAATCATCACACTTGTCGGTATGACCGGATCCGGAAAATCAACAGCTGTTGAATATTTTACCAAAAAAGGAATCCCAAAAATCTATCTCGGTGGATTTGCGTATGAGATCATGCAAGAACGCGGAATCGAAAAAGGCGAAGAAAACGAAAAAAACTTTCGCGTCGCTATTCGCGAAGAACTTGGTGAAGACGTCTACGCACAGCGTGCTATTCAGCAAATTCAGAAACTGTCAGAAGCCGGGCAACATCATATCGTCGTTGATGGTATCTATAGCTGGACTGAGTACAAGACTCTCAAGCACGACTTTCCCGGTGAAATGACGACCGTCGCCATAGTCGCACCGAAACACAAGCGCTATCAATGGCTTGAAAAACGAGAAGATCGTCCCCAAACTAATGAGATATCAAGTACTCGGGATTATCACGAAATTGAAGATATTCAAAAAAGTGGTCCGATCGCCGCCGCTGACTATTACATCATGAACGACGGATCGTTAGACCACTTTTACGAACAGCTCGATGCTATTATCGAACGTATCAAATTTTAGTTCAAATACTCGTGTAGTTTCTTTGAATCTTTGTGCTTGCGAAGTTTTGCCAGGGCTTTAGCTTCGATCTGGCGAATGCGCTCACGAGTCACAGCGAATTCTTGACCGACTTCTTCGAGGGTGTGGCTTTTGCCGTTCTCTAAACCAAAACGCATCTTGATGATTTTTTGTTCGCGGTCAGACAAAGTTGAAAGAATCGCTTGGACTTGTTCTTTCAATAACTGAGAAGCGGCCGATTGCTCTGGGGTGTCGCTTTCTTCGTCTTCGATAAAGTCACGTAGAACTGAGTCTTCGTCATCGCCATCACGGCCAACACCGGCGTCAAGTGATGTAATGTCTTGTTTGATTTTCATGACGTACTCAACCTTTTCCGGTTCCATTTCAAGCTCTTTGCCAAGCTCTTCGATGGTTGGTTCGCGGTTTAGCTCTTGGGTCATACGACGCTGCGTACGCAGCAGCTTGTTAATTGTTTCAACCATGTGCACGGGAATACGAATTGTTCGGGCTTGGTCTGCTATGGCACGGGTAATCGCTTGGCGAATCCACCAGGTCGCATAGGTAGAGAACTTAAAGCCTTTTTCAGGGTCAAACTTTTCAACCGCACGAAGTAAGCCGGTATTACCTTCTTGAATCAAGTCAAGGAAATCAAGCCCGCGGCCACTGTAGCGCTTGGCAATTGAAACGACCAGACGCATGTTAGCTTCGGCCATCTTGTCTTTGGCTTTCTTTTCACCCGCAACGACGCGTTTCGCAAGGGCAAGTTCTTCTTCGGAATTAAGTAGTGGGATCTTTCCAATTTCACGGAGGTATAAACGGACACTATCATCGCTGGCATCATCAAAATATTGGTCTTGGCTTAGAAGGTCTTCACCTTCGTCAACTTCTTCTTCCTCAAGGTCTTCGGCGGCTGGTCCGTCAATTTCAGGAATGGCGAGACCACCTGTAATCGGTGTTTCTTCAGCGTCTTCGTTTAGTCCATCGTCAATAATAGGATCGTCATTTTTTTTACTTCTGGGCACGAGGTATCTCCTTTATAAGTTCATTCAGCTGTTGGCGGATTTCTGAGGCACGAGTTTCTTCGCCGTTTTCTTCGGCACTTCGGAGCTGCGTTGTCAGAGAGTCTTTTGTAATTTTCTTGTGTTCGTGTATCAGTTGGCGGACCAAGCGGGCAGTTTCGAAATAACGATCTTCGTCACTCCACTCCCCATAGCGAGCATCGGCCTTTAATAATACTATTTTCACATACGTATCGTAATTTTGCAAGTCCGGAGGGATGTCTGATACCAGCTCGGTACTATTTTGCACATAAACTAACACAGCTTGGCGCTCGCTTGAAGACAGCATGTCTACCGTAACATCTTTTAATAGTTCACGTACCGCTGGGTCAATCAAGGCGACCGCCAACAGGTTATCTTGATTAGCCGATACGTCAGGTTTGATAGCGTCGACGGTATGGGCGACTCTCTTCAGTACTTTTTGTTCAGGTTCTTCGGTGGTTTCCAGTTTTTCTTTCAGCGTCTCAATTGATGAATCGGTATAAGTAGAAACTTTTTGTAGATAATGTTCTTGTTCAACCTGGTCGCCCAAAACACGAATAATTCTTAGGGCGGCTGTGGTAAATTTTCGCTTTCCAAGAGCCGTCGTTAAATCTTCTCGCATTGAATACTGAACTAATATCCAGTCGATAATTGCTTCGGACGTGTCAATCGCTTTTTGCCAAAGATTCGGGTTTTTTTGAATCAGTTCATCGGGGTCCTTAGCGCCATCCGATAAGCTAATAATAGTCAGGTCCACTCCTACCGCTTGGGCAATCGGAATCGCACGTTCAGTTGCAGCTAGACCGGCTGAATCGCCGTCAAAAGCCAGTCGAGCATTTGGTGTTAGTCGAACCAAAGCTTTCAGGTGACTCTCAGTCATAGCCGTCCCGGCCGTTGCTACCACTTGAGTAATACCCACTTGATGACTACTAATGACATCGAGGTTTCCCTCTACGATAACGGCGTAGTCATTTTTTCGGATAGATTCTTTTGCTTGCGAAAGACCAAAAACGTGACGTCCTTTGTTATACAACATTGTTTCGGGAGTGTTTAAATATTTTGGTGCATTTGGCTCGTCATCGTTCAAAACCCGGGCCGTAAAGCCAATTACTCGGCCCGATCCATCCATCAACGGTACCATCATGCGACCACGGAAAAGATCACCGTTATAACGGTTTAGTAAGCCGGCATCCATTGCTTCTTGAGATGAAAAACCTCGAGTTTTTAAAAATTTTACCAAAGCATCGCCAGTTGAAGGCGCGTAACCAATCCGAAATGATTGAACGATGTCTTTACTTAATTTGCGTTTTCCAAAAACGTAGTTCACGGCATGCTCGTTTTTGATAAGGCTTTGTTGGTAGTATTGAGTCGTTAATTCCAGAGCTTCGTACAGCCGCTTCTTTCGAGCTGCCATTTCCTGACTACCTTTTGAATCGTAGAGGCTCAGATCAAGGCCAACCCGGCGCGCCAACAGTTCCAGCGCTTCACGAAAATCAATCCCTTCGACTTCCATTACAAAACTAAAGACATCACCGCCTTTGTTGGAAGAAAAGTCATGCCAGATGTTTTTTTCTGGACTGACATAAAAGCTAGGGGTTCGTTCACCAGTAAATGGGCTCAGGCCCTTAAAGTTACGCCCAGCTCGTCTTAGCTGCACGTACTCCCCGACAACATCCTCGATATTGAGGCGAGATCGGACTTCCTCTTTCATGTCCTGCATAGTCTTCATTATAGCACCCTTTACCTCTGTTACTTCTTGTGCTTAAATTGTTGTAGTATGTATCCAAATCAAACACCGCAAACGCCAACTCCAATGCCTACCCTTGCGCCGACCGATTACATGAATCAAATTGCTCCGCAGGTGCCGAAGAGACCACTCGGTAAGTTAGGTATTCGCCAAATTTTAATAATCGGCGGTGGCTTGATTATTGTGGTTATTATCCTAGCCATAATCGTGAATTCGGTTGCAGCTGGGAAGCGTGATCCGCTCGAGCACCTTAGCGCCCGGTTGACCTCGACTCAAACAGTCGTCGCTGCTGCCCAAGCGAACCTCAAAAGCAGCAAACTAAAAAGCCTCAACGGCAACCTGACACTTTATATGACTAATACCAACCGCGACGTCAACAAGCCGCTCCTGTTAGCTGGAATCAACACCGCCAAACTTAGTAAATCTATCGTAGCCAATGAAGCAACAACGGCATTAATGGCACGACTCGAGGATGCCCGACTAAACGCTGTTTATGATCGCACGTATGCCCGCGAGATGACCTACCAGCTTGGTACTCTGCTGACATTAATGAAACAAATTTATAACGGATCAGGCAATACCGAATTAAAAACGTTTTTGAAATCAGCTTATGATAACCTCAGCCCTACCCAAGAGTCATTCGCAAATTTTATCGCGAGTGAGTAGTGCCGCTCACTAGGTTATAGCTCAGGCGTGCTAAGTCTTCAATTTCATCGTTCGCTAGTTGTCCGCTACAAATAACCGTGTTCCAGTTTTTCTTGTTCAAATGGTAGCCCGGCACGACCGTTTCGTATTTCACGCGCAATGTTTCCGCGAGGACCGGATCACACTTCAAACTGACTTTAAGTGGTTTCGAACCTACGCTAATAATGGCATAAATTTTAGCTTCATCGCTGTCTTTTTTACCAACTTTATAAACTGAGCTGTCTTCACCAAAAGGATGATCAAGCCAGGTGTCGGGAAAGCTGAGCAGGTAGTCTTCGAGTTCTTTATGGGTCATACTTTCACCTTTCCAAGGTAATACTTTAGTTCCATGATACTACCGCGAATATCTTCTAGGGCGCGGTGGGCTTCGGGTTTGGAAAATTTTTTACTGTATTTGCCTTCAAAAACGACTTTAAAAGCGCTCACATCAAGCATGCGGTAATTAAGCCGGGCGTCTAAACGGCCCCACTGGTTAATAATAAAACGTCTATCCATATGAACTGAGTTTCCCCCAAGTAGCACTGGAACAGCGGCATCGAAATGCTTTTTGACAAAGTCCAGCAGTTCATTCTCAACTGTTCGACTGGAACGACCTTTTTCGGTGTTTTGAGTGATCAAAGCGGTATACACTTCTGGAAATTTCAGCCAGAAATCCTTTGACGGGCCTTCTGTCATCCGTTTTTTCATCAACCTAGAACCGACTTTGACGGCCGCTTCATAGGTTGCCAGTTCTTTAAAGTCCCAATCGGTGACGATTGCGGCTACTTCTAATACACGGTCCTCAATCGGGTCAAGTCCGGTCATTTCAAGGTCAACCCAAAGGATCTTTTTGCTAGTTTTATTGCTCATATAGGCATTATACCTTTTTTATAGGGGTGAACGTAAGACTAAGTGAATTTATACAATACCGTTGGTCAGTTGGAACTCCCAAGCCTTCACCTTCAAAAATATGTCCAAGATGGCCTCCACACGTCGCACAGCTGACTTCGGTCCGCTTCGCGAAGAGCGAACTATCCTCCTGAAAGATTACTGCACCGGGTTTGGCGTCATAGAAACTTGGCCAGCCACAATGAGCATCAAACTTTTTACCGCTGTCAAAAAGTACTGTGCCACAAGCGGCGCAGGCATATTCACCCTCCTCAAATTGTTGGTCGTATTCACCACTAAATGGTAGCTCGGTAGCTTTATTAAAAAGTACGTCGTACTGTTCGTCGCTCAGTTTACTTTTGTAATCTGTGGGTGTTGTCATACTACTAGTATACCCTGCTTACTATTACAAGTATGGCTTGGCGCCGACTAAGCAGCTGGTTCAGTTTCTTTTTTACGATCGAGCCTATCAAGCTTTGCAATATGAACTAACCAATAAATAACAAAAGCCGTCGCGATAAGAGTTACCAGTGCTGAAAGAATCGCGCCCCAACTGAGAACAAGGCCACCAGTTCCATCGGCATGCTTAGCAATAATCGTCCATTTCAGCTGAGCAAGGTCGACACCGCCTATCAAAAATCCAACAATTGGGTTAATAAAGCCATCAACGATAGTTTTTACGGCAGCACCGGCCGCCGTACCAATCGCAAGACCAACCGCCAAGCCAACAACCCCTTGCTCACGAACAAAATTAATAAAGCCAGTTGCCTGAGCTTTGCCGGCTCCTGCAACCTTTGCAGTACCGACGTGAGCGGCTTTTAGAACACGCGCTTCTTTCAGCGGTACAATCTTCTTTTTACTCGGTGCTTTTGCGACCATGTTTTTTATTCTCCATTACTATATGCTCAGTGTAATCTACGCTACTCCTTTTTTTCAATCTTTTTAAGTCCAAAGATATTGAAAAGCGTGTACACCACCAATGCAATCATCGTAAAGTTAATAAAATCGTTAACAAAAGAACCATAATGAAGCACCGCCTCACCGCCGTCGGCCACCTTCCCTATGTTGACACTCAGACCTTTCAGAACCTAGCGCAAAGCCAAGCAGTAAGCCCATAACGCCTTAAAAATTCGAGAAAGAAGTCGTAAGCTACATTTGAGACGGAACTTCGATACCAAGTAAGTTTAAGCCATGCCTAAAAACTTGTGATACTTTTGAGATAATCCCCAGTCGAGCTTGTTTCTGTTCATCAGTTACGTCGCCAGTTGCTACTGGCGTTGCCTCGTAATAGCGATTCATATCGCGAGCAAGTTCGTATAAATAAGTGGCGATACGGTGTGGCTCAATGTCACGAGCACTTAGCCGAACAATGCCCGGATAATCAGATAATTTTGCGATGATTGTTTTTTCAGACTCATAATCATAGCCGTTAATGACTAATGCTCCGGTACCATTTTCAGCAATAATCTTATTCACACGGACTGCTGCATACTGAACGTAAGGGCCGCTAAATCCGCTGAGTGCAAAAATGTTATTCCAGTCAAATAAAATATTTGTTCGTCTATCGGAAGTAAAATCACTAAACTTGATAGCACCTAGGGCAATTATTTTCACGTCGTCTTCTGAAACGGTGCGGCCTTCAACGATGTGACGCGCTTTTGCTTCGGCTTGGTCAAGTAGCTCTTCCATCAGGATAACTCCCTTGCGACTACTCATTTTTTCACGACTTCCGTCGTCCAATTTTTGGTCGATTGTACCAAACCAAAGATGATATAAATCAGTTGTTATTCCAAGTTTTTTGGCCATTGCAAATAACTGTGAAAAATAAAATTGTTGTTCAGCACCAACTGCATAAATAACACGGTCGGGGTGCCACTGTGACTCACGGTACAAAATTGTAGCGAGGTCGCTGGTAGCGTAAAGAGCCGCACCATTACTTTTTTGCACAAGTAGCGGGACTTCAAAGCCATAGTCATCTAACGGTACAATAATTGATCCATCTTCGTTTTGGACTGCAACGTTAGTCTCGAGTAATTTCTGAACGGCTTCTTTGCCTTTAGGGGCAAAGAATGCTTCCCCCAATTCGAATTCAGTTGAAATTTTCAAACGACCCATAACTTCGTGAATGTGATTCAAAGATATTTCATTAAATCGTTGACTATAGGCGAGTGCTTCTGGGTCGCCCGCCTCATATTTTAAGAGCCACGACTGAACCTCGTCGTTCAGCCCAGTGCTTCCTGAGGCTGCTTCATCTTTTAAGGCTTTTTTCATCGCAATGTAGGTGCGCCCAAGCTCGTAGACACCACCTTCTAGAAGTGCGGCTTCACTAGAAAATTTCAAGAAACCAGTAATCCAAATACCAAGAGGTGCACCGTAATCACCCAGGTGATTATCGGTTATCACCTTCCAACCAGTCGCTTCAAGCAGTTGTTTCGCCGCCCATCCTTGATTTCCTGGACGGAGGTGTCCGACGCTATAAGGTTTGGCCATATTAGGACTAGGATATTCGACAACAGCAATCTTGCCTTCTCCATCTTGGTTATTGCCGTAGTCGGTAGACCATGTATCGTTCAAGGAATGTAATATCGAAGCTGAGTCCAGGCGCAGATTAATAAAACCAGGCCCGGCTACATTCACCTCAAGAAACTCACCGGACTCTTTAAGCTTTCCGGCGATAAGGATTGCGATTTCGCGTGGATTTTTACCAAGAGGCTTGGCCAGCTGCAAGGCAACGTTTGTGGCGTAGTCGCCGAATTCTGGTTCAGGCCGCGTTAACCGAACTGCCAGATTAACGTCGAACAAGTCTTTTATCAGATAAGTAATTTTTTCTTCCATTACAGATAAGTATACCGCATTCCAAGGCTTCACCGCGCGGTACATGAAAATGATAGGAAAATCGGCTTACCCAAAATCCTACTTATTTGTGAGCGGCGGCTTTTATAAGCCCCACAAACAGTGGGTGCGCCCGGAATGGTCGGCTTTTAAACTCTGGGTGCGCTTGTGTTGCTACAAAGAATGGATTGTCTGTAGCTTCAATGTACTCCACCAGTTTTCCATCAGCTGATGCGCCACTGATAGTTAGTCCGCCTTTTTGAATATCAGCCAAGAAAGCTTGATTTACTTCGTAACGGTGGCGGTGTCGTTCAACTGACTCCAAACTACCGTAAGCCTTTGCAACCTGTGATCCAGCCGTAAGTTCAGCCGTATAATCACCAAGTCGCAGTGTCCCACCGGTTGATTCTTTCCCAGCCTGACCTTGCATTATATAGACGACGTCTTGCTTGGTATCAGGGTCAAACTCGGTGCTGTTAGCATTCGATAGTCCGGCTTTTCGCGCAGCCGCTATAACGGCAATTTGTAATCCCAGGCATAAACCAAGGTACGGTTTTTTATGATCGAGTGCATAAGTCGCTGCTTTAATCTTTCCTTCAATACCACGGCTTCCAAAGCCACCAGGAACAAGCAGTCCATCCAGGTGTTCAAAGTCTGGCGCGTCACACTCTTCGGCGTTTATCCAGATAACTTCCAAACCGACTTTTTCTTGCCAAGCGGCAGCTTTAAGAGCTTCTAATACAGAAATATAGGTATCTTCGTTATCTAAATATTTTGCTACCATTCCGATTGTAACTGTTTTTTGATAAGTCGCATTTTGAGCAACAACGAGCGCGCGCCATTTTGAAAGATCGGCTTTTTTAGAATTACCGGTGAAACGCTCTAAAACCGAGCTAATACCGCTCGCGTCAATTGTTAACGGAATTTCATAGACCGTCTTTGCATTAGGCAGTAATATAACAGCGTCTTTTCTTACGCCACTAAACTGAGCAATTTTATCAGCAATTACTACCGGTGCGGGATCATCAGTTCGGACGACAACACAATCTGGCACAATTCCGAAACCACGCAAATCGTTAAGTGCATTTTGAGCGGGCTTTGATTTAAATTCTTTACTCGTTCCGATAAAGGGAACGTACACAACGTGGACATACAAACAATTTTCGCGGCCAACTCGGCCAGCAAATTCACGAATTGCTTCAACGTAACTGAGGCCTTCATAATCCCCGACCGTACCACCGATTTCAACGATGTGAACCTGTGATCCGACAGAAGCAAGTTCGATTGCATCCTGAATTGCGCCTGTTAAGTGCGGCACCAGTTGAATCGTCTGGCCGTGGAATTTTCCAGCCCGCTCGTCAGCGATCAGTTGGCTTAATAATTTCCCTGATAATGTCGCACTCTTCTGCGTTAATTCAACATCCAAGAACCGTTCGTAGTGCCCTAGGTCCAGGTCAGTCTCGGCCCCATCTTTAGTGACAAAGCATTCACCATGTTCTTTGGGATTTAAAAGACCCGCATCGACATTTAGATACGGATCACATTTTTGGATTGAGACGGTCACTCCTTTAGCCTGCAAGATAGCACCTATGCTGGCAGCAGTAATACCCTTACCGACTCCAGATAAAACACCCCCAGTTACAAAGATATACTTTTGGTGAATTCCCATGTTTGTTTTTACCTCCATGGGGTTTTATTGTAGCACTAGTATAGTACTACACGCTAGATGTGGGACGTTGTAGTATTGTCACTACACTATCTATAGCGTTACAGTAGATCTTTTAGGGCCGTGCCTGGTGCATATAATTTCATTGGCTGGTTGTCCATTTCCCACGACCGTAGCAGTGGTGTCAAGATTTCCCACGACCTAATAATCTCGGGGCTAGTCGTAAAAATATATTTCCGTCCGCGAATCGCTTCAACCAAAACGCGCTCATAAGCATCGGGAAGCTTTTGATTGATAGCTGGGATCGCACCCTCTTCGAATATATCTTCGGTACCATCACGGTAGCGAATAATGATAGCGCTTTGCTTTTTATCTAAGTTCTTGCCAGTCGTAAGCCGCAAAGGCACACCCTTCCAGCGTTCATCGGTGCTCGTCAGGGCGACACTGGCAAATGTTTCAGTCAAACTACCTGGGTTCTTAATTTCGTCCTGATAGCCTTCATATTGAGCATGTCGAGCTAATCCAGGATCAGCCACGGCAACCTGTTCCAGTGCTTTGAAACGACGGGACGCAAGATCAATAATCGTAAATGGGCCGGTGAGGTCCATCAGCACAAGTGATAGTAGTTGCATCAAGTGCCCCTGAATAAAGTCGCGCAAGGCGCCCGTTTCTTCGTAGAAGGTCGCTCGGTCTTCAATACCAATTGCTTCAGAAGCGACGATATCAACAGACGCAACTGACGTATTTCCCCAGTGATGCTCAACCGATTCAGCCTTTGAGCGGAGTCCGATCACTTCGGCCGCTACTTCTTTGGCCATGTAATGATCGATTCGGTACAGCTGCGCTTCTTCGAAATAACGACCGGTTCGAGCAATAAAATCTTTGGCTGACTCAAGATCAAAACCAAATGGTTTTTCGAACAATAATTTTACATGAGGCGTATTCAGCTTGGCCCTACCCAAGAAATCGACGATATCAGCGGCGGCGCTTGGGGGAACTGACAAATAGATAAGGATTTGTTCATCTGCTTGTGGATCGAGGTGTGTACGAAGCCGTACATAGTCCCCAGCAGTGGCTAGGTCCATCGTAAAGACAGTCGTCAAATCCGCCAAATCATCACTGCCAGTGGCATCACTCACCAGCTGGCGGACGTCGACCTCTCGGCGTGACACGCCAATAATCGAAAGACCTTCGAATCCACCACTCTCAATAATTGCTTTTAACGCCGGCAAAAGTTTGCGACGGCTTAAATCGCCTGTAATTCCAAATATAACAAGTTTTGTTCTCATTATTCTTAGTATACCGATGAAATTGTCAGAAGCAAAGTCACCGATAACGTTCCAGTATTACAATCCTTTGGGTCACTACCCTAAAAATCTTTTAGGTACCGGGTCCCCGAATCGAGCATCTTTTACATCGATTATTCAGACTTCGGCATACCAGCATTTACTTCGTAGCTCGTGTTAGTCGCTTCAAAAAAGTTGACCAGTTGCAACGTGTCGTTAGCGGCCGCCATCCACTTGGCAGGGTTTGAAACCTTGTAGTGTGGCTCAAAGCCAAGCTCTTCCAGGCGGCGGTCAGCCAAGTACTTCACGTACTGGTTAATATAATCACTATTTAATCCAAGGATGCCATTTGGCAGTAAGTCCTTGTTGTAGTCTTCTTCCATTTCGACACCATCAATAATCATCTGCTTGATTTCAGCGGCGAATGCTTCGGTCTGAAGGTCTTCGTTTTCTTCAAGCACAGTCAAGATCAAGTTGATACCGAATTTCAAGTGCAGTGATTCGTCGCGAACGACCCAGTCAATTAAACTGGCGAAATTACGGAGTAGGTTGCGTTGGCGGAAAGATAAAGCCACCATGAATCCACTATAGAACCAGATCCCTTCGAGGATAACATTGTAGGCAACTAAATTACGGACAAAATCCTTTTTGCCTTCAGTTGTCGTGATATCGAGGGTTTGCTCGGTCATACGAGTGATAAATTTAGTTTCAAACGCTTCTTTACGAGCCATCGAAGGTGTATCGATGTGCGCTTCGTAGGCTTTTTCGCGGTCAATTGGGAAGGTTTCGAGGACATATTCAAATGACATACAGTGATTGGCTTCTTCCCACATTTGTTTTGCCAGGTAGACATGACATTCGGCCGCGTTAACGTACGGATAAACGCCAAAAGCTAAGGCTTTGTTAACTAACAATTCATTCGGGTTAAAGTAGCTCATTAAGAAGGTCACAGCGTGACGCTCTTCTTCACTCATTTTCTTCCAATCAGATAGATCCTGACTAAGCTGAATTTCGTTTGGAAACCAGGTATTTGCAACTGCCTGGTTGTAAAGGTCCATTGCCCATTTATATTTAACCGGCTTTAAAAGTAGTCCGTCCTGAATGCCTGTTCCTAGGATTCCTGCCATATGATCTCCATTAATATATAATTATGCGATTTGTTGCCGTCTTATTATGTGGGCTACGAGTTCACCGATGTGGCGTAGTGTCGCGTCACGATGTTCCATAAGTTCGTCTTTGTTTTCTCCAAGCATTCCCTCTGGATTCTCTAAACTTTTGGTAATATTCTGTAAAATAACTTGGTGTATCTTTTTTCGTCGCTCCAAGTCAGAAAGTGCGACCGGAAGTGTTTCCCGGCATTGTTCGTGCATTAACCCCTTTTATTGGCAACTATCGCACATGGTTAAATCAGCCGGGTCAAGCGGCGCTGCTGACGTACCGCGCGCAACAGCGTCTTCGTTTGCCATGACTTGGGCGTTGGCCATTGCCATGTCAATCGCAGCGAGCTTTTCGTCTAATGTCATTGTGTCGTTGATGATTGTTGATGCGTTCATTTTTTGGATTCCCCTATTTCTTACTGTGTTCATTTTGTTATATTTATTAGTTAGTTCTTACTTGAGTTTTTCTAATAGCCGTCATTCATAGGCTAAACAGCGGCTTCTTGCTTCTTAGCAAATCCAAAGCCTGCTTTTCGGACACCACCATCTGATGCTTCGGCCTTATTTACCCTGGTGGTACTTTGTTCGGCTGAATGTCGAGGCTTCACATGTAGGTAGTAGGTCGTTTTAAGTCCACGCTTCCAGGCCGCACTGTAGATGTCGACCATGTCGTCGATATCACGCGTTTCAAGGTACATGTTACGGCTGATTGCTTGGTCGACCCATTTTTGTGCCCGAGCCGCGACTTCGATGAAGGCGTAGGGGCTCAGTTGGAAGCTCGTTTTATACACGTCCCGAAGCTTTTTTGGAATTGCTTCGATGGTCTGAACATCACCTTGGTTGATCAAAATCTGTTCTTTGACTTGATTCCAAAGGTTAAGTGCCTTCAGATCACGAACAAGATTAGTGTTTACTTCGAGGAACTTGCCGTTCAGTGTTGCTCTTGAAAATATTTGAGCAAATTGAGGATCAAGCCCAGGTGTAGTTCCCGCAATATGAGCAATGTTGGCAGTCGGTGCAACCGCCATTAGCGTTGCGTTGCGCATACCTTTTTTGACTTTCAAGCGGAGCGTGTCCCAATCCAGGCGCGTCTTGCGGTTCACTTCGACTTTTACTTTGCGATCAGCCGCTAAGGTTTCGATGGTATCAATTGGCAGGATTCCCTTGCTCCAACCACTGCCTTTGTAGGCTGGATACGAGCCGTATTTTTGTGCCAAGTTAGCCGATTCATCAATCGCGTTAAAGCTGATGAATTCTGCTAATTCGTCCACCAAGTCATAGGCTTCCTCTGATTCGTAACTATAGCCAAGCTTTTCGATAACATCAGTGAATCCCATAAACCCGAGGCCCAGGGCTCGGTTCTGATTATTAGAATACATGGCTTCTGGAACAGGTGTATTGGTAATATCACACAAGTTATCAAGCTGGCGAATAGCACTACGGCTTGATTCAGCCAAGCGGTCCCAGTCCCACGTTTTGTCATCGTTAAGGTGCGCCGATAAGTTAATGCTGACCAGATTACAGACGGCCGTATTATCTTTATCTTGCGGCAAGGTAATTTCGGTACAAAGGTTTGAAAGGTGAATCGTCGAGGTATTGTTGTTCAGCGCACGAACGTTAATCGTATCCTTCCAGGTAAGCCACGGGTGACTCGTTGCCTGCAGCGTAATCAAAATTTGGCGAAACTGTTCACGGGCACGAGTCTTGATAAAATCACGCATCTGCCCGGCTTCAGCTTTTTTAATGTAGCCTTGATACGCCTTCGAAAACTCAGCACCATATAGTTCCGGGAGATCTTCAACTTCAGCTGGGTCGAATAAATACCAGTCTTGGTCTTTTTCAACCCGCTTCATGAATTCGTCACTAATAAATACGGCTGTATTCGCCAAGCGGGTTCGAAGGTATGGGTCGCCCGAGTTCTGCTTTAGGTCCAAGAACTCTGGAAAGTTCATGTGCCAGTTTTCCATGTACATAGCAGCTGCACCAGCTTTTTTGCCCTTTCGGCTGACGGCAAATAATGCCGTGTCGACCATTTTCATAAACGGAATTGGGCCAGTCGACTCGGTGTTGGTCGTCTTTACCGGAGACCCCGCGGCGCGGAGCTTATTCAAGCTAATACCAATGCCGCCAGTTCCCTTTGCTATCCACATCACATCGCGGATACCTTTAGCAATTGATTCCATGTCGTCCTGGACTTCAATTAAGAAACAGTTTGAAAGTTGCGGGAAAGATCCTCCAGCGTTGACCCGAGTCGAACCACCAGGGACGTAATCCAAGTTTGCCATGTGTGTATAAAAATCAAGTGCACAAGCCGTTGGATCTTCGGCATTAAAACTCAGTCCCATCGCAATACGCATATGTGTAAACTGCGGAACCTCAACTGGTCCCCCGCTTTGCTTACGTAAGGCATAGCGGTTTTTATTAGTCACAACACCCAGGTATTTACTCAAGCCATCTTTTGAAGGATCGAGCGCTTTGGCTAGTTGCTTGAGATCAAACAGCTTACCATTCATTCGCGCATCCAGAAGACCGTTTTTAATACCATCCTTCAGATAGTCAGCGAACTTATCTTCGTGCAGTTTCTTAAGTTCTTCTGGAGTCGTAAATTCACCCAAAATGTTTTTATAAATGTTTTTCAAAAGTAAACGGGTCGCAATAATGTCGAAATCAGGATCATCCTTAACATTCTGGAGTGCGGTATGTATAACTGCTTCGTCGAGTTGCTCGGATGTAATACCATCGAACAGCGTCAGTTGCAGCTCTGATGCAACTTGAACAACTTTGCTTATTTGGTCTGGAAGGCCCTCACTTGCCTGAACCAGCGCAAGATTGATCTTATTCGCGTCAAATGGTTCGCGTGTGCCATCGCGTTTCACCACAGTAATTGCACTCATGAAATTCCCCTATGCTACATATTTTATATTTTTATGACACCCACACCACCTCCCGAGTACCCACCCGAAAGACTCAAGGGGGCAAGAAAAACACCGATGTAGCGGTCGATTATTATAAACTTGCTAAATGTGTATTTTGATGTCAGTACTACATATGTAGTGCTTATGTAAGACTATATGCCCCCACATATAGTTTTTCAAGCACTTTTATCATGTTTTTTTGACCACAGACAATATTGGTGCCGCACGACCCTTTAAATCTACCGATAGCGTTGTAAATTAGAAACACGGCGCTATATGTGGTGTGCGCTATAACTGTCTACTTCGAAAAAGTCTCTAATATGCTACAATTATTTCAAACCATAAGCACGAAAGGCATTTATTGTGAACAGACAACCCATAAGCCGCACCGCACTAATACTACTCGGGGCAGTTTTGTTAGCAATAAGCTATGGATCAGTAGCGCTCGCCCAAACAGCGACCCCAAAACCAAGTGATTACGCTACCGATGTACAAAATGGCCAAATAGCGCTTCGGACCGATCCGGCCGTGGCAGCTAATGCCAAGGAAGTAAATGATTCAGAGAAGCATGAAGGCGATGTTGATAACGAAACTGCCGAAGTCAAAGAAGCTGTTGAACCACAAGAGGCGGCTGAAGCAGCTGAACCGGCTGAGTCTGAAATACGCAGTGAACCTAGTAGTAACAGCGGAGCGGGAGGCCAGCGATGAAAATAACACCTTTCAATAATCAGCGTGGTTTTGTGCACATTCTTATTTTGCTCATTGTGATAGCAGGAGTGGCAGGTCTTGGGTTCTTTGCGTATCAAAAAGCGCAGGAAAGCAAGCAAGCCAATAGTACCTCTAACCTTCCCGGAACACCTAACACAGCCAACCTTCCATCAGTCGTCAAGGCAGTTGAATTCAGCACAAAAGTTGACAGCATAGGTAAAGCTACGGCCTCGACAGCGGTTTTTACTCCTACCGATGGCAAAATTAACGTCGTGTCAACCTTACAAAACCCGAAAAAAAGCACTAAAATTGAATTTGTCCGATACAGGGATGACAAATTTATCGATAACGGAAGCCTGACTATAGCAAAAGACGGTGCCCAATACGCAAGCTTTGACTTTACTCCAAAACCAGGCAAGCAGCACCCTGCTGGCAGCTATAAAGTTAAGATCTACGCAGACGGCAAATACCAGACTTCAGGCACATACTCAATTAAATAAGGCCAGCTTTTATAGCGCATGTTTTTTCGAAGAGTAATTTTTTGGGGATACTTACGCTCCAGTCCGAATTCTCGGTTCAGTATGTGCGCCGCATCACGAAGGAGTACAACTATAGTATGGCTAAAAATACTCTCGCGGTTGTGCCCACCGAAAAAGTCAAGGAACAACACTTGGAGACTTACTTTAGCGATGGGCGGATTTTGAAGTATGCAAAAGCAGAAACCATAATTGATGGCCTGGATGAACCTGACGGCGTCTATATTATTAAAGAAGGCTTTTTCAAGGCGTAAACCCTAACGAAATCCGGTCAGGAAAACTTGTTATTGATTCATGACAAAGGCGAATTTATACCTCTCATCTGGGCATTGAACGGCTCTCACACAGCAGGCCTCTACTATGTGGCTATCTCAAGAAATCTTAAAACAATCTGTTCACATTATTACTACTTACTCTCGAAGAATTTCAGCCTTAGAATTTCGTACAGCTCGCGGCAGAATTATTGCCGAGCTATTCAACTTGGCGGAAATGTTTGGTAAAACAACTGGGAAAAAAGTTCTGATTGATGTTCCAACAACTCACCAAGTTAACAACAAAAAGAATTTAGTTTGGCGGTGTCAGTGACGCGCGGTTGGAACAATGAAACGTGGCGGCAAGTGGCTAAGCTGCTGGGCTCTAACGGTAAATAGCCAACACATCCAGCATGA
>JAYVYE010000110.1:0-1660 GCA_043784545.1 Candidatus Microsaccharimonas sp. | reverse complement strand
CATGGTAAGGCTTTGTGCGCCAAGGCCCCACTTCGCAAAATCAGCGGGCTTAAAAATCATAACAAAATTACATTGGTGAAAACTCGCCGCTACTGACTTTGATGGTGCGCAAGGGATTTCGAGTATTTAACCACTAAAGCTAAAATTAAAATCTCGCTGGTGAGATTTCGCCAGCACGAAAAGCTTTTAAATTTGTCCTAACGTCGATTGCTGGCGAAGCCTCGCCACTTATTCAATTTTAAAAAAGTCACATTTTTCAAGATTTCCCTTTCACTCACATAACTTAAATCACTTTGGCACAAAAGCTCATTTTGCTTGCAATCTAAATGGGTGGAGGGACTATTTATGAACTTTTACAGACCAACACACCAATCAGGTGCCGATCGCAGAGTAAGTGCAAATCAATGTCCGCGCTGTGGCTCACAGGCATTCGAGAGACTTAGAAGTTATGCGCACTGCTCTGAGTGTTTATACGCCGTCGATTTTGACGTGCCAGCTATATCTGTCGACTACACCGACGCAATGATTCGCAGTTTATTTCTAATAAACAAAAAGGGGAAAAAATGACTAAGGGAATATCAAAGACTGAGCTCATGAGAGCTCTTCGCTCTCAAGCTAATGAAATGAAACTCAAATCACCAGAGCCATCATTTTTGAAGAAATTAGCGGCATGGCTTAGAAAAATAGATCTCTATTTTTTTGAGGCGAAATTTATAGACGAACACCGGGAGCTTCAAAAACGGAGCATCAGAGTTTCATTTTATTTTTGAATTGTTCTTAGAAATCGAAAACTAGATTCATCAAAATCGGCACCAATGTACGACAAGAATTTTAATACGGGGAATAAATGATAGAGCCAAATAGAAATTATGACCGTTGTCCAAACTGTAAATGTTTTGGGTTCGTAAAAAATAGAGATGCTAGCTGGTGTGTAGCCTGTCGTTTTCGGGTCACACACAATCAGGATTGGGCGAACCTCGTCATTGCCAATGATGAACAAGTCGTGGGGAGTCGTGATGGCGAAGATGACGTGATTGATCGTTCAAGGCGGTCTAAGTGAAAACGTCAAAGCCAATCAATGACCTGCACGTCGTTTCAAATGAACGAGTCTTTAAGGAAGCCGCAAAGAGAATGCGTGAAATTTATTTTATTAAAAATAAGCAGCACGTAAAGAGCTCGACTTTTGCTTTCGTGTTCGAGGACGGAAGGTTTCGAGAAATTGTTGAACTCGACTATGAGTCTCTATATGAAATGCAAACTGGTCCGAGAACTTAAGTGAAGTGTCTTAAACAAATTGAGGGAGAAAAAATGAACAAAAAATTTAAAAAAGAATTTGATCGGCTTGAAAATATCGTCACTCAAAATGAATCAAAGAAATTAAGATTTGATCGCAAGACGCTCAGAATTAGAAATCACTTGAAGCTGCTCAATGAGCTCTTGAGGATGCCCAATGCTTTGAAGCTCGTGTTTGATTGATTCTAAATTTTCTCATGGAGAGACGACGTTTTTGTCGTAACTAGATTTTAAAAATAATTTCAATGAGGTCTTATGAATTCGAATTTAACAAAATATGACTTGTGTACTGCTGACAAGCAAGACGGCGAATTGACCAAGCAAAAGTATTCTGGGTTTGCTTTACTTTTCGACGGGAATCTCCATT
>JAYVYE010000109.1:0-8898 GCA_043784545.1 Candidatus Microsaccharimonas sp. | reverse complement strand
ATTTAAATCTTGTCAGCCTCGGTGCTGGTGCGGCTGTTCCGGCTATTAACGCAGTTGTTGAAATAGAGCAGCGGTTCGGTAAAACAACTTTTATGGATCTGTACGATCAAGACGCTGACATCCTAGGGTTTGCAAAAGAGTCAACTGCCCGGGCAGGTATTCCCGGCGATCAAGTAGCCACTCATGCTGGCGATTATTATGAGGCTTTCAAACTTCCGCCAGAATCTGTCGACATTTTGGAGGCCCTGGGATTATTTGAATACTTGCACGACAGCAGGTGTGTAGGATTAATTCAGAAAGCGTACCGACTTTTGAAGCCGGGAGGAGTAATCGTTTTCTCTAACATGCTCGATAGTCGACCACAACGTGCATTCCACCAGACTGGTGTTGTGTGGCCTGGTGTAAAGATGCGTTCAGAAGAAGGGCTAATTCAGCTGGTGGCAGATGCAGAAATTGATACCAGTCTGGCTACCTACACAGTTTCCGAGGACGGTGTGTACGGTGTCCTGGAGATTCACAAACCGTGATCCTCAACATATTAACTTTAATTGCGGGTACTATTTCGATAGCCTTAGCAATCATTGTTTTAGCAGAAGGCACACATACGAAAAGCATACGAACAGCCTATGCTATGTTTGCGGGGAGTGTAGGATTATGGGCGATATTTTTGGGATTATTCCTTGTAGCGCCATCGAGCAATTTTTCAGTCGTATCGGTATTCACCTATTATAGCCTTGGGCTACTTATACCGTATTCATTCTTATTTTTCAGCTTGGCATATTTATCAATCAAAGTTTTACTATCAGTACGACTGTTTGCTTTGTTGCCGTGGGTCTTTATGACTATCTTGCTTATGAGTCCAGGTGGAATGATTGCATCAATCGATGCTGGACCTGCAAAAATCGTTGAATTAGTGCACGCGAGCTATTTCCTCTACAGCGCTATATTCGTTTTGTATGTTTTTATGGGTTTGTGGTTTTTAATTACGAAAGCCGCCAGAGCAAAAGGTTTACACGCGCATCGTCGTATTGTTGCTTTGTCGCTGTTTATTGGCTTTTCTGGTGGAGGTTATTTTGATATTATTTTACCGCTTCTGGGCAACTATGAATTAATTGTCTATGGACCATTGTTCGCTTTTGTAACATCAGCTGGTATTTTTTACGTCATCGCAAAACATGGATTATTCGATATTCGCACCGCTGCGATACGGACGTTTGCCTACGCGCTTTCACTTGCAACACTTGCAGGGATTTATTACGTTATTGCATATCTTATCTCAATTACCCTACTACATTTCCAGGGTCAGTCGAGTGTTGTATTGTTAAGCCCGTATAGTGTGATTTTGGCGCTTATCCTTGCATTTGTTTTTCAACCAGTCAAGCAGTTCTTTGATCGCTTGACAAGTCAACTGTTTTATAAAGATAGCTATGATGCAGATGACTTTTACGGAGCACTTAATAAAGTTTTAACTTCTACAACGGACCTGCGGAATCTATTAAAGCGAACCTCAGCTATGATCTCGGATACCTTCAAAAGCGAGCAAACGTTCTTTTTCGTCTACACAAACAAGAATAGCTTTATGTCATCGGGTACTGACAAGCACAGTAAACTTCCTATTGGTGATGCCGAAGAATTACGTCTATTTAATGACATCGTGATGTTAGAATCACCCGCAGTTCCTTATGACATCCGCCGCATGATGGCGAGCCACCGGATCGCTTTGGTGATGCCATTGTATCGTGACGAACAGTTGATTGGGTATGTGTGTTTAGGTGATCACAAAACCTCGAGCTATAGCCGACGTGATAAACGAGTCCTGAGAACAATTGCCGATGAGTTGATTATTGCGATTCAAAACGCCCTATCAGTTCAAGAAGTGAAAGACCTGAACGCTAACCTCGAGCAACGAATTGAGTCTGCCACCCGTGAACTGCGGGCCAGTAACGCCCAGCTGCAAAAACTGGATGAGGCCAAGGACGAATTTATCAGCATGGCTAGTCACCAATTACGGACTCCGTTAACGAGTATTAAAGGATATGTCAGTATGCTGATGGATGGAGACGTTGGAGCGGTCTCGAAAGAACAGAAGCATCTTTTACAGGAAGCGTTTATTAGCAGTGAACGCATGGTTCGATTAATCGGGGATTTCTTGAACGTGTCCAGGTTACAGACGGGTAAGTTTGTCATCGACAAGCACCCGATTGATCTTGCCAAGGTCGTTCAGCAAGAAGTTGAAGGGCTAGAGCCAAACGCTAGTGCCCGCGGTATGAAATTTGTCTATAAAAAGCCAAATAATATTCCCCTATTAGACCTCGACGAGAACAAGATTCAACAGGTGATTATGAACTTTTCGGATAATGCGATCTATTATTCAAAAGAAAACTCGACAATTAAGCTTAATCTCGCAGTTGTTGGTGAATACATTGAATTCACAGTCAAAGATAACGGTATAGGTGTTCCGATTGCTGAGCAAGAACAACTGTTTAATAAGTTTTTCCGCGCCACGAATGCTCGCAAACAACGGCCTGATGGAACTGGTGTTGGCTTATTTCTTGCCAAAAAAGTTATTGATGCCCACGGCGGACAAATTATTTTTGCATCAAAAGAAGGAAGAGGAAGCACCTTCGGCTTCCGTTTGCCGATTCGAAAATTACGCTCCGCTAGCTAATCGAATAATTTCGATTATGAGTATAATGATTGCCGCTGCCACGCCAGATCCAATTGCGACTGGGCGGGCGATCCGTTTGTGTTCAAACCACCATTGACCTAGTTTTGAGCGATTCGCAGCACTAATTTTGGTAACAATTGGTCGAGTAATCGCCGCATCAACACCTCGGTAGACTTTGTTTCGTTTTTTGCGTTGCTTGTTTGCCATTGATTACATTATAGCAAAAAATAACCCCCGTTTTAAGGCGGGGGTTATTTTGTCTGAATCGCTTCAGTTTTTTCAGAGCGGTCAGACCCTTTTACTATTGGTTTAATGCGCGACGGCTTGCAACGTAATATACGATGCTTGCAATCATGGCACCAAGTCCAACAATGGCAACAATGTTTTCTGACATACCAGTGCGAGGTAGTTCAGGCGGTGTTACTGGAGGAACAGACTTACAGTCATCAAGGTTTTTTGAGTACTTTTTAGCATCAAAATCTGATTCCTTGATGTTAACAATCGTCTTGTCACTTAACTGACACACTGGAATCGTACCAGGGGCGCAAGTTTTGTTAACAATGACGTCAGCAGTATCTTGTTTTGAACCGTTATTGGTTTCTACAGTTGCAACGTTGTGCAGTGTTGAAGTTCCGCAGCTCAGTGCTGTTTCGCTTGCAACTTTTGCACTAAATTTCACATAAGCGACAGAGCTTGGCGCGTAATTACCGATGTTAATACCGGTTGATTTTGTCAAATCGTCGTTAATGATCTTTGGTGTAGGATTAGACACATTTTTAAGGTAGGTAGATCCCGTGACGTATGAAAGGTTTGCGGGCAACGTATCTTTTAGGACGACGTTGTTTTGTTCAGTCGTTCCAGTATTCTTGTATCGGAGTTGGTAGTCAACAGTAGCGCCAGGTGTGGCGTTAACGCTTTTCCCCCATTCGGTCGTACCAGCTATACGAACTTGCTTTTGAAGTTCGAAGTTAGGCTGGTCGGCTTTGACATTGAAAGTGACATATCCAGCAAATTCATTACAGCCAGGAATTGTACCGAGGGTATCAAACCCTATCGGTGCACCAGTCGTAACGATGTTATCTGAAAGTGTTGTGCCATTAAGAGCGCCCTTGTTGTAGATCTTGGCAGATCCACCGACGTAACGAAGTGCAATATCACCAGCTGAGGCATTGCTAAAGCTGATGTCATCGAATACTTCCGTTGGTGATGCGTTTGACGCACCTACGTAACCAACGGCTTTTGTTCCAGTGCTGCCTTTAGCAACAACTGCGGGTATTTGCGCTTTAACGTAAGCGTTAAGTGCGACGCCTTTACCACTAGCGTTGAGGTTACTTGCTGCATTGTTGTGATAGTAAACGAATACGGTGTATTCTTTACCAGCGTTAAGTGTGACATTTTCGGCGTATGTACTATTGCTCGCGGTTGCTTCTTTGACTTGGACAAAGTTTGTCTCGTTACCTTGAGCTGGGTTATCGGTAATTGAGTTAAACGTGACGTATCCTGCAGGGTGTGCAGTTGTGAACAGTGTTCGGCTTGGTCCCCAAACGGCAAATGAAGCAGTTGGAATTATGATTGCAGCAGCGATCATAATTGCTACAGCGCTAAAACGCTTGGGGGCACGGCGGATGAGTGAGGCTAATGAACTCATTATATTCTCCATTCTTGATGTATCTCGCAGATGACATCAAATAATTATTATTAAATTGGTTTACATTGTTGCCAGGTTATTAACATTTACAAATCAGATCATTATTAAGTGCACGTCCATTGCGAACGAACTCAAAAAAGTGAGTTCCGAAGAGTTAAACTCAAGCAGTTGGTGAACCAAATCACGCATTTGCGAGTAGAACTATTCGATAAAGCTATAGCTGAATTGGTGGGTGCGCAATCATCAGACTGCGCACCCACCTCATCACATTCCGCCCGGGTCACCAGCTCCGTTGTCTCCACCCTGATTAACAGGAGGAGTCGCAGGGGTAGTGGACGGGGGGTTTGCACCAGGTGCAGTTGTGCCCGTTTCTGTGCCTGACGTATTAGTGGGGGTGTCGACGACTCCTCCACCACCTGGCACGGTAGTAACTACCACCGGAGGTATTGCTACCGGTGTTGGGCCATTCGTGACGCTGGGCTTTCCTTCGGGCAACGTGTAATCCTTCGCGTGAGTCGATTTCGGCGCACAGTCGGGATTTTCGTTACCTGGCGGGCAGGGGTTCGGCAAGCACTTGTCAGTGCAGGGCGGGTTGTCCGTCTTCCCCGGGGGGAAAATGGGTGGCCCAGACGTGACAATGTTTCCACATCGCGCCATGATCCAAATCGTCGACCCATCGGCCAGCACGATCTGGATTGCCTTGCGGTTACCACTGATCGTACCTCCAGGATCGGAGACGACCTGGCCGTTTTCCACACCAGTGTTGGTCCCGTTAACGGGGGCTTCACTAAGCGTGATGGAGCGTGCAGTTGCCCTAGCAACGTCAAGCGCAATCTTGAGCTTGACAGTGGCATCGGTTGCGCAGCCCTTGCTATCGGTCAGGGTTGCGACGTCAACGTCCGGCAGGTGGAAGGCCTTGGCCGCACCGACGAGCAGAGAAGCCTCTTGCGAGACTTTCTCCGTAAAGTCGGGTGCTGCCGCGACCGCATCTGCGTTGGTCTTTGCATCGAAGATTGACGCAATCCCTTCGGCAAACCAGCGGTTCTTCAGGTGGACTGATGTTGCCATCGGCCACGTGTTCGAACACACCGGAGTGGGCTTGGGGGTTGGTGTCGGGGACGGGGTGGCGGATTTTGTTGGACCCACCTTGAGCTGTGCGTTGAAGCTATTGCCGATGTTGCCAGCGACATTAACCAACACACCCGCAGTCAGTAAGAGCACGACTAGGATAACCGAAGCAACCCCAATCACACCACTCACCTTGCGGGACTTACCAGGCATAAATGCCATGATGTTCCTTTCGAGATATTCGGGGTGATGAAGGGGTGCAGCGGAAGTGCTGCGCCCCTGGGTTGCTACTTGATCGGGGTAACGAGGTCTTTCGGCTTCGTCGCGCGGTTGTAGCCGAACGCCATTCCTGCCATCACCAGCGCGAGCCAGATGAGCCAGAGAATGGGGATCAGTACCGTCAGCCAGGTCGTAACGACCCAGCCGGCGATGAACGCGATGATGAGGCCGACGATGAATCCGAAGATAACGCCGAAAACGGCCTTACCGACGGAAGCAGACCCTCGCTCCCTGATCCCATCGACGACAGTGAAGATCCGCATTTCACGCACCGAAGTGCGATCACGTTGCGTTTTCACTGTTTTGCCGATGACAGGGGTGGTCGAGCCATCCGGGTAGTACATCGGGTTGATACCGAGAAGTTCCATGACCCGCGCATTGCGCGTTTCAGTGTTCGTCTCGATGGTTTTCTGAGCCTTTGCCGTGGCGGCGTCGATTCCCTTGATCTCGGCGCGGAGTTCGATGGCGCGCTGCTTGAAGAACTCCTCAGTAGAGGGGGCCTTCGGTGCAGTGGTCGTTGTCCGGGTTCGGGTGGTCGTAGTCTTGTTCGCAGTTGTTGTTGCCATTATGAATCTCCTTGGTCTCCCCTGGGATGAGTTGCGCGGATGCGCAGTTTAAACTGCGTTTCCGCATCTGCCGTCCCTGGGGTTCGGGAGCAGCATGTCAACCTACCTACGTATAGTCAGGCTGGCGCGCTGCTTCCGAACAAGAAGTAATGGATCTATAGCTTTTTAGTACAGCGTGAAAGTGTAAAAACACATTCAGGACATGCACTGTAATGATCTGACTTGTTAACGACCTCCTCACCTGGTAGGGTTCTCACACCTTGCCCGTGAATGATGCTATTAATTTATCATATAATGTCTAAAAAGTCAATGACTTAGACCATATATATAGATAAAGCACAAACATTTTAAGTAAAACCACTAGATATGGTGTATTTATTTGTAAAATTACACCATATATAATACTGTTTGACACCCCTTGTCAAGAAGTGTATAGTCGCATGTTATGTGTTAGCTGGTGACGGCCGTAACAAGTGACGAGCTGGTCTTATGGGAAGATCAGTTGTTGCGTAAAAACACACGTTCCCTGTGAAAGGGGAAAAAATGAGCAGTAAGCCAAGTAAAACGATGGCCACACTCTTGAAGAAGACAGGCTTATGGATCGAAGCAGATACTAAGGAAATCTTGGCTGTCAAGCTTCGTGCGAAACATGGCTATGAAACTACTGATTGGATCGAAGAAATTGTGGAAGCAGTTCGCCGGCGTTTGCTGGTGGAAGAACGCCGCAATGGCAAAACTGGGTTCCTAATCGTATCCCAGCAAGAGGCGGTCAGCGCATGACCACCATCGCACCGACACAGGCACCCTCGATCGCAAAGCAGCTATCGAGCAAGGACTATGAGGAGGGGCTGAAGATTCTCAACTCACATCCACTAGTAGTGGACATGAACAGTCTGGGTTTCCAGATCGATAAAATCGTGGACGAGGTGTTCGCTCGCCAGTTCGATCACGAACCATTCAGTCGGTACATCCGAAAGATCGCTGGATACGAGGTGACTAACCAAAAGGCCTTCGTGAAGCAGCTGCTTTCGTCGATCGGCAAGAGCTAGTGCCTGCGCAGTACTAGCTCAAAACTCACCAGGGCCTGGAGCTGTAACGCTCCGGCCCTGGTGGGCAACATAACTTTCGACCTACCCCCTATTCAAAGAGGGGTTTTTTTGATACAATTCTCGAGTCGAATAGTGAATAATTCTTGTTCACAATTATGGTCTCATCGTCTAACGGTTAGGACACCAGGTTTTCATCCTGGCAATCGGAGTTCGATTCTCCGTGAGATCACCAAGCAATTATCAAAAACAATCAGCGACCCACTGGGTCGTTTTGATTGATGACTTTAAAGAGAGTAAAATAGACACATTATGGCAATTATATTTAAACGAACAAAAAATTTTAGCAACACTCGGTCCTATCACCAGTACTCCTGAGATGATTACCGAATTAATCAGTGCAGGTACAAATGGATTTCGATTGAACTTTAGTCATGGTGATTATCCTGAACGGGATGATCAAATTAACTGGATCCGCGCCGCGAGCCTCAAAAATGGCAAACCAGTTGCGATTCTTCAAGATCTTCAGGGTCCAAAGATCCGTCTAGGTATGTTAAACGAAAATATTGACGTAAAAAAAGGCGATGAAATTATCCTTGATAACGCCGCTGAACATAATGGCAATGTTCTTCCAATTCAGTATAATCTGGCCGAAAAAGTAAAAGTGGGTGAACCAATTTATATTTTTGACGGTAAGGTGCGGACGACAGTAATTGAAATTACTTCGGCAACTGCTATCAAGGTCCGAATTGAGAACGACGGAACATTGATGAGCAAAAAGGGTATTAACCTACCTGATACCGATTTTGGTGGTGACATTTTAACCGCAAAAGACTTAAAAGACATTGAATATGGTTTGACGAAAGATATCGATTTTGTTGCTCTTAGCTTTGTCCAAAGTGTTGATGATATTAATAATCTTCGTCAGATTCTGGTGGCGGGTGGTTCTCAGGCTCAAATTATTGCTAAAATCGAAACCAAAGCCGCCATCAAAGACGATGTTATGGAACAAATTGTGATTGCTTCTGATGGTATTATGGTGGCCCGCGGGGACCTAGCGGTTGAAGCCGGCGCTGAAGTTGTGCCTATCGTACAACGACGCCTGATATCCCTGTGTCGTAAACACGGTAAATTAAGCATCGTTGCCACCCAAATGATGGCCAGCATGGTTGATAGCCCTGAACCATCACGGGCTGAAGTAAGTGACGTCGCTAATGCTGTTATCCAAGGTGCTGATACGGTTATGCTATCTGACGAAACTGCCAACGGCAAGTACCCCCTAGAAACAGTTGCTGCAATGAAAAAAGTCATTCTTTACACTCAAGAGCACGTACCCGTCTCGGCCTTACATGATTATATGATTGTCAAAAATGTGCAACTTGATGCCATTAGTGCTGCGGCTGTAATTTTGGCAGAACAACTGAATGTTGATGCAATTATTGCTGAAACAAAATCAGGTGCTACGGCGGCTAACATTGCTGCTCACCGTCCGAATCTTCCGATCGTCAGCGTTACCAGTGAAATGCGTTCAGCCCAACAACTTGGTCTTGGGTATGCCAATCGTAGCTACGTTCGCCCTGACGGCGCAGAAGCTGGATTTGATCTGGCAAAAGAGCTTAAAGC
>JAYVYE010000108.1:0-3433 GCA_043784545.1 Candidatus Microsaccharimonas sp. | reverse complement strand
CAAATCGTACGGTTTATGCTGACATTCGTGGCGTTCGTGTTAATTCTCATTGCTGCCGTGGTGCTATTAGCGGTTGATCACCGGATTGATCGAGTCATTCTACTGCTGAGTGGACTGCTGGTAATAATTTGTGTCACAGTTATTTTTGGAACGATCTTTGTTATTGGGAATGCTCGACGGCTAAAGAAATTCTCGAATGGTCTGACGCGGTTCGTCAACAAGTTTATTGCCTGGATTACACGTGGTAAAAAACCAGAGGCAGTACCGGCCGACCTTATACCGAGCTTTTTTGGGGACCTGCATGATGATTATTTGGCGATTCGAAAAGATAGCCGTATTTTGATTCGTCCATTTATTTGGGCCGTGCTGGCAAACGTGGCTGACGTTGCCTTGATTTGGATCGCTTTTTGGTCGCTGGGATTCACGATTAGTCCAGCCATCCTGTTTGTCGCTTTTGGTGTTTCGTCGCTGGCCAGTGTTATCTCTGTGACACCAGGCGGTGCCGGTGTCTACGAGGCAATTATGGTCGCATTCCTCGCCTCAAGCAATGTACCAGCCGATGTAGCAATTGCTGGAACGCTGCTGGCTCGAGTCACATTAGTGCTTGGTACGATTCTATTTGGTTATTTGTTTTATCAACTAACGGTATTGAAATATGGACAACGTTCTCCTCTCGGTCAGTGATTTCGTTGCACTGACGAACCAGACACTTGAATATGCTTATCCAGTTGTTCAAGTCGAAGGTGAGGTGGCTGAATTCAAAGTAATTCAAAATAAGTGGGTGAGTTTTAAAATTAAAGACGCTGACGCTATTGTCAGTTGCTTCACGAGTCTTTTTAACATGCGCACACCGCTTCAGGACGGCATGAAAGTTATTGTGGTTGCGTCACCACGCTTGAATAACAAAGGCTTCTTTACCTTAAATGTTAAAGCCGTTAAACTCGTCGGCGAAGGTTCTATCAAAAAAGGTTTCGAACTGCTGAAGTCGAAACTTGAAAAAGAAGGCTTATTTGCCATTGAGCGTAAACGCCCGCTCCCGCGCGTACCAAAAAAGATTGCGGTAATAGCGAGTACCGAATCAGCTGGGTACGCTGACTTTGTAACTATTATTAATCAACGTTGGGGCGGACTGGAAGTTGACGTGGCTCATACTCAGGTCCAAGGCGTTCCAGCAGCTGATCAAATGATCCGAGCGATTCGCTATTTTAATAGTCTGGAGATATTGCCTCAGGTTTTAGTTATTATTCGTGGGGGTGGGAGCGCTGAAGATCTGGCGACTTTTAACGACGAACCATTAGTGCGAGCAATTGCTGAAAGTCGTATTCCGACCTTGGTTGGTGTCGGACATGAAGTTGACCATACTTTGGCCGATATGGTGTCTGATGTGCGGGCGGCAACGCCAACTAATGCCGCTCAGATTTTAGTACCCGATAAGCAGGAAATAATTCGGAGTGCACGAGCTCAGGCGAACTCGGTCGGGTATTTATTAACGCAGGCGATTGATAGCTGTTCACGTCAGACAAAAGATACACTAGCGATTGCCTTTCAGCGGATTCAACAAAAGCTGGACGACACGTTCGACCGGCTGGGGGTTCTGCGGGTCGCAGTAGCCCAACTTAATCCCGAGAATGTGTTACGACGGGGCTATGCCCTCTTGCGGGGCGAGCAAACGCCGGGATCGATTATTGAAATTGAAACGTATACAAAAACCATAACAGCGGAGGTCCAAGATGTCAGAGCTAAATAAATTAAAAGACTCATCAGTCCAGCAAAAACTTACCGAACTATCAGAACTAGTCGGCTGGTTTCAAAGTACGGCTTTTAACCTGGAAGACGCTTTGGGAAAATTCAAGCAAGCCGAAACATTGGCTGAAGCAATTGAAAAAGATCTTACCAATCTCAAGAATGAAATTAAAATTGTAAAAAAGAAATTTGATCAAGCCGACTAATGATGTGGTTCGTCGTAGCAACCCTTGTTGTTCTTTTCGGATTTGTTGTCTTTTTTGGCGCACCGTACGTGCCGAGTCAGCGAAAATATGTACAGCGGGCCTTTGAGCATTTTAAACTGGGACCAGATGATGTTCTGGTGGATGGTGGCAGCGGTGACGGGGTTGTGCTTCGGATTGCAGCCGATTATGGTGCGCGAGCGATTGGCTATGAAATTAACCCAGTCTTAGTGGCAGTCTCAAAACTACTGTCTTTTTCAAACGAAAAAATCGATACAAAACTGGCTAATTTTTGGAATGTTCGATTACCAGATGATACGACGATTATTTATGCTTTTGCGGTCAGCCGAGATGAGGCACGGCTCGTAGGCATAGTTCAGCGTGAAGCTAACCGACTTGGCCGCCCTTTGAAATTACTCTGTCATGGGAGCCCTTTAAAAAAACGTCAACCGGTCGAAAGCTTCGACGCCTACCATCTTTATATATTCCAGCCTTTACAGTTAAAAAAAGCATAAGGTATAATGACACTATGAATCGACGTATTGGTGAATTGGGCGCAGCTAACACATGGCTGATTGTAGGAATTATTTTTATTGCAACGACTGTTCTGGTCGGTGGGGGATTGACGTGGGCGCTGATCAACTATTTTGATCAAAAAGATAACGTCGATACTAAAGTCTCAACGGCAGTGACGTCAGCAGTTAAAGTCCAGGCTGACAAAGATGCCGCTCAATTTCAAGCTGAAGACAAAAAGCCTAACCGCCAATTCGTTGGTCCAGAAGACTTTGGTGAACTTCGGTTTGACTATCCAAAAACATGGAGCGTCTATATTAATAAAAGTGCCACGGCTGGCGGCAGCTACGAGGCATATTTGAATCCGGTAGCTGTGCCAACGGTCAGTGACGAGACGCAGTATGCCCTTCGCGTTACGATTGAAACGAAAGATTATGACAAAGTACTAGCAACCTATCAGTCACTCGTCAAAAAAGGTGACCTCAAATCTAGCGCTATCAAAGCCAACGGCCAGGACGGTACTCGCTTAGACGGAAGCTTTACTAAAAACATTCGCGGTTCTGCTACTATTTTGAAAGTTCGCGATAAAACAATCACTTTACGAAGTGATGCCGACACATTCAAGGGAGACTTTGATGCCCTTGTCGCAACTATCAAATTTAACCTTTAATTTAATGACGCTCATCTTTGTCAGCCGACTAGGCTCAGTGCTACACTGGTGCTATGAATAAGCGTGAGGGTTCGCTCAATACAAACGTCATACGGACGGAAGTGTCGTCGTTAACTGCGGCGGCGCACGAGCTAAAATCTCCCTTGGCGTTGATGCGTCAATTAGCCTTACAGCTAGAAGCTGGTGACGTATCGGACGAGCAGCGTCGTTTGGTGCAACAGATTACCCTAACAAGCGAGCGTGCACTGCGTTTAACAAGTGATTTAACGCGGTCGGCGCGACTAGAAGATGCCTTATTCGAATT
>JAYVYE010000107.1:0-5338 GCA_043784545.1 Candidatus Microsaccharimonas sp. | reverse complement strand
ATTAGTATGTTCGTAACCCCAATTGCCCGCTTCTTGTCCATGAATCTTAATCATATATTCTTTTGGACTGCAGATGAATTCTTCAAAATTGAAGGTCTCATAGTGCTTTACCTCATAGCCATGTTCTTTAAACCATACAAGCCCAGCATTTGCCCATGTACCTAAACCTTCTTCGTAGCCCGTGAGAATAGCCCATTCATCCATCGGTATACTAAAACCAGCGTCAAAGTACTTTGCAATACTCATATAAGCAGCTTGAAGACAGTGCGTATCATCTGGTGTATTTGGAACAAAAGGAACGTCAGGAACAATCATTCATTAATCATAACAAAAATAGACTACAAATTTGCAGTCTATTTAGGTATCAAATTTATGGCAGGCTCACCTTAATAATTAATAGGGGGCCCGTCAGCGGCCGGCAAACGTGATGCATCATACATTAGAACGTTGTTCCAAATCGTATATTGAGTATTCGCAGCATTCGCGATAGGCCCCCAGCCTGTTGATCGTACACGAACATTATCAAATCCGATTGAAATACCTGTACCATCTTTGTCATCGGTACCAATAACATAGCCATCACCCTCAAGGAATGTATCTTTGAGGGTAATCCCGCCAATATGCCCTCCCCAAGTATTCTGAATAAAAAACGCACCTGTTACGAAACTACCGCTATCATCAATGTGACTACGAGTAACCGAAAGCCTCGCTGAACCAGCTCGACGAGTGAGCCCATCAAGATGTGCGGCATTATTTGAATACATTTGACCGATGTACATATCAGTTATTGTTCCGGTGCTTGTTCCAATTCCGTCAAGCCATGCACCAATAGTCATTCCTGTAATTGAAACACGTGAAATTGTGTAATTTCCCGTATCACCGGCAGTATATAGTCCAACACGTTCACCATCAGATTGCAGTGCACTCCCGTCGATATCAGAATCAATAATAGTCGTATTATTACCGAGTATCACCATATTTTTAGCAGATGTTGGCACTATCCAGACACGATTAAGTGTTACATTCGAGAGACCACTCAGATCAAGTGCGGAAGTTATCTTTACATTGCTAATCGTCATGCCCGACGTAATAGTGCCTGTAAATATCGGTAGCGCACTACGATTCACACCGACTCCGCCCAGTCCAGTATTCGATGCTGTTAATTGCCAACCGTACGCTACCCCTCCTGGCGTAGGTGTTGGCATAGGAGTTGGCGCTGGCGTAGGTGTTGGCACAGGAGCGGCCGTAGGAGTATTGGGGGTCGATGGCGCACTGGTCGATCTGGTACCGGAACCAAAGCTAAGGTACTTACCTGTTGAGGAGTCGGTATTTGTTGATACAGCGGCAGCGCCAGATATAGTGGCGTTCTTTAGGTCATACATGAGGCCAATACCAGTTGCAGCATACGCCTTAAATACAACGAACCCGACACCAATGACAAGAATAAGAAGGATGACACCTATAACTGATTTTTCTTCGCGGTCAAGTCGTTCACTAGGGGTAAACAACTTGCGAATTGCCTGAAGTACTTTATTCATACTTTTTTTAAACATACTTATTTTTTATCCTTATTGTTTAAGCTACCGTCAAAATATGGAGATACTACTGTTGGTGTTGACTGCATCTTACTTTTGGTGATATGGCGCCTATCGCGCAACATAAATTGAACTCGGTGAAAAAAAGCATAATAACTCGCAAAAATACGACGCCGGTTAACAATCACGAACACAGTAACTGCAGCAATGATGACCAGCGCAATAATCCACCAATATCGATTCCATAGATTGCGAATAAATTGCCAAAATGTAGGAAAGTTCTCGGTCGTTATCACACTGGATATTGTTTTTGTTGATCCATCGGCAAAATGCGAGACAGCAACAATAGTATGTTTTCCATCAGTCAGTGTCGTTGTATCGAGAGTACTGCTCAAGACTGGCTTGCCATCAACCGTGTAGTCTACAGAAGTTGCAGAATCGGACCCATCAGACTTCAAATTGACAACTCCTACAACTGGATTTGTAGAGGTTGTAGCGGCGGCTAATGTGACGCAATTATCACCATTACCTGTCGGGGTGCAGGTAAAATCTGTCAAAAACATCATGCGATCAACGCCGACACTCGGATCAAGACCGGCAATAATAACCGCGTGTTTTCCTGCAGAGAGGCTCAACGTTATCAAATTAGCTGGCTGTGCGTTTTGATAATTAACCCACGTAAATGTTCCGACCGGAATTGAGCTACTGTCACCAACCGTAATCGAACAGTACGTTTGATCAACTTGCATATAAAAACCATTATTATCGGTTGAAGGTGAATAAATACGTGACCACACTCGATACGAGCCCGTTGTAGGAATACTGACCGTATAGCTTGCTTGACCTTTATCGGACGGTAGCGCACTACAGGCGGCGGCGGGAGAGATATTAGTCATTAATGCAATACTAATAACAAGACCGAATAATCCAATAAGAGACAATGGTTTGCGTATTACCTTCATATATGTAAGTATATCAATTTAGTATATAGACGCAAGCATGTTCTCGGAGCGAATGTAATACTTATGAATATTCAGCATAAATCGGCGACTAGAGCATCGTAGTACTCGTTGACACATTAGAATAGAACACCCTGACTAATCCTGAAGGTTTAGACTTTGGAGACTTATATGCTGTACATATCGCCAGTAAAATATTTGACTTACTTCAAGTATTATTTAATCAGTTCAAACCGCACTTTAGTTACGTATAAGTCACTGAGTACATTTTGCGCCTCAAGCATAATAACTTGTAGACTCATTGACCAAATATTAAACAACAGATAATTTCGTATATAAAGTAATCTGCATTTTTGTAATCTACTCAAGAATAAGCTCCACGACAGCTCCTAGTGGACAAGCTTAGAACTTTTACTGGTTCTTCATAGTATCGTTCGGTCTATTTTGCAAGACAACCTTGCGGATACGTTCATCATCGCCATCAGCTATATTTTTTAGAAATTTTCTTGCTAACCTCATTGAGCCAATCTCATGTATCAATTATTTTGCATATTTAACAAAACTAATTACACGTCGACTCGTTTGATATTTAATCATATAGTCAGGGCCAAAAACTTTGTTGAATACATATTTCACCCTTGGCATATGATCGCTCGAAGCTATAACTATAATGCTTTCCCATTCATTAGGCTCACAAAATAGTTTTTTACAAAAATAAGCATTTGCGAGCGTGTGAGTCGATTCTTCTTCAGTAAACACGTGTTCTGGGTTAATGCCTAATGAAACCGCATAATCTTTCATCGAGTTCGCTTCATTCGCCTGTGTTATATTTTCAAAATGAAAACTAAAACCGCCTGACATAATAATTTTGTCAGCAAAATTTTTGTTAAAAAGCTCTACCGCTTTTCTGATGCGGGATTGCGGGTCTTTATATAGCGACCCATCGGCATATACGCCTCTTCCGGGAACAATAATTACATCAGCCATAGCCATATCATAACAAAAAGTCTCCAAAATGGAGACTTTTTTCATTGCACTTGTGCTTGGCATCCCCTAGTGGATGAGCTTAGAACTTTCACATATCATTTATCGTAAGCTTTAGTTAACTGTAGAAAAAATGCCCGAGAGTCTTTGTATCTATGAACAGGTTTTATTGCTAATGCAGTTTTAAAGATACGCTGTACAGGCCTGCTCAAGCTAGCATCAATGATGGGCTTGTATTTCTTTCGCCAGCCGTATGTCGATGATCGAGAATCAGAAAATCGTTTATAAGGTAATTGGCCCATCAATAGCAAGTAGGCAATAACAGCCGTGCGATACGTTGCTGTGCGAGTTGTCAGTTCACCATATCCTAGAAATTCTTCAGGGGCCATTGTTTCCCAAGTACCTCTGGTGTCATTTAGTTTCCATTTTTCACGATCCAGACTGAGGATCGTTGACTCATGATCCAATAGAACCATCTTGCCATAATTAAAGATCATATGCTCCAAGTTTAAATCCCGGTAAAGATAACCTCGACTTAAAATATCCATCTCAGCGTCAGTGTACTGTTTCATATATGTACGAGCTATGCTCCACGGAATCGGCTTCAAGACGTATTCGCGTATTGAAAAAAGTTGCTGAATATTCTCGCCGAGAATTTTATCCATCGTAATTGTTAATTTGTTATCTTTGTCGGTAGATTTAATCAGATTAGGAGTATGAGGAGAAGCCCGCAAAGCTTTGAGGACTTTTAATTCACGCCTTAGGCGAATATTGCCTTTATTCGTAGTCGAGTACTTTAGGACAGCATTTTCGAGAATTTCTACCACAACGTCACCCATGTATTATAAGTATACCAAATAAAACAAAAAGCTTTTGAATGAACAGAAGTCAATGGGTTTATGTAGGTAGCGCTTAGTAGATAAGCTCAGAACTAATTTGTAAAAGGATCAGAGATAATTGGGAGCAATACTTCGCTCGCCTGTCCTAGTGCTATAACGGCTTGATTAAAGTATGCAAGCTGATCCACTTTCTCATGTGCGATAGCTACCACTTTCTTCTGGGCCAGCGCCATACCCATTTCCATCTGGACTCCTGCGGATACGGTGTCTGATACGAGTGCAAGCAACAAAAAACAACGCAGAAATTGTGTTGCGTCCTGTTTCGAAGCCCCTCGTGGATCAGCTTAGAACTATAAACCTATGATAAAGTCTGAAAATAATTCTGATAAGTGACGTTTAGGGGTAAATATTTTTACAAAAAGTAAAATTGTCGTAACACCTAAGATTATGGTTAATATAACAAATACCGTACCTAATGCACTACCGTAGCTTGGGAATGGCCATAGCAGCGTAGATAAGTAAGTTATCAGGCCAAAGGCTAGGAATAGTAAGAAGTATTTTAATCGTTGATTTATAAAAATAAAAAACCACATTTCGTGGTATTTGTAAATTGCCTATGTATGGCAGGCCTACCCGACCATAGATGGAGCCAGATCTTATCGGATTTGATACTGTTTTCTGAAAGAATCGAAGATCTTGGCCCCAGAGTTATAAACGGTGAAGTTATCCTTTGGTTGACGTATCAATTTGTCCCAATTCTGACGCAAGTAATTTAGCTAGTTCAAGTAAGCTATTAAACTCATAAAACGTTAAGTAAGCTAGAGCGAGCTGTCGTGCCGTTATCTTACGCAAACTGAAGCCTTGCGCAATAGAAGATATTAGAATTGCATTGGCAAGCATCCTACCAGTCCTTTTATTACCATCTTCAAATGTCTGTAGGTATGGCATAAGAGCGAGTGCTAAAAGTGCCTTTAGGGTGGGATTTTTTATGGCGCTAATAATAGTCAGTATCTCTTCTGCA
>JAYVYE010000106.1:0-6883 GCA_043784545.1 Candidatus Microsaccharimonas sp. | reverse complement strand
AGTAGGACACCAGTTCCCTTACGGCCAAAATTTGGCACTTCGGGCGCTTGGTGCATTTCATGACCAACGCCGTGGCCGACCAGGTCACGGATAATGCCGAGCTTGGCATCGTTCAAAACTTTTTCAATTGCGGCACCGATATCACCAGTCCGGACCGGACCCTTGATAGCGTCGATACCAGCGTAGAGGCTGCGTTCAGTGGCAGATAGCAAATGTTTTTGGGCACCATTAGCAGTTCCGACGACCATCGAAAAGGCGCTGTCGGTTTTCATGCCTTTGTAGGTAATCACCAGATCAAAGCCAACCAAGTCGCCGTTTTGCAAGACGTAGTCAGTCGGGATTCCATGCACAATTTGATCATTGGTCGAGATACAAATGACACCAGGGAATTTTACTTCGTCGGTTTTGTAGGTTGCGGTCGCACCAAGGCGAATAATTTCTTTTGCTACCCAATCATTTAATACTCGTTCGCTAATACCGGCTTTTACTTCTTTTTTGAGGCCGTCAAAAATAGTAGCCAAAATTTTGCCACCGTCGCGCATAGCCTCAATTTCAGCGGCTGTTTTCTCGGGGCCAATCATTACTTCGCTAACTCTCTTGAGATAAGTTCGGCCACGACTTTGTCGTGCACTTGGCCAACTGTCCCCTGTCCATCGATGTGCACAATAGGAACGCCTTGCTGGGTTAAGTAATCCAGCACCGGGTACATTTCACGGCGGTAAATATTCAAGCGGTGATCGATCGCATCAGGCGTATCGTCAGCACGGCCACGAATTTCCAAACGTTTCAATAGTTCGTCGCGTTGCACTTCCAAAACGACAACTAGGCTAATAGCCCGGCCATGAGTTGGCTGGCTTTCAACCAACCAGCGGGCTTGTTCTAGCAGCCGCGGGAAGCCATCGAGGATAATTTGGTCAATGTTACTAGCATGTGCAATCGCTTCACCCATAATTTTGGTAATTGCGTCGTGTGGCACCATATCACCAGCGTGCATAATCGCCGCTAACTCGACGTCGTGGGTGTCACGAAGTAATTGCCCGGCACTCAGCCAACGCCAACCCATGCGAGCGGCTAGAATTTGTCCTTGAACACTTTTTCCTGCTCCGGCAGGTCCGAAAAATACAATCATGTTTCTATAATAAGTGAGGCCGGGCGATTACGCCAATGCTTCTTTAACGAGTCGGGCGATCGTGCCGCCATCAGCACTGTTGCCAAGTTGGCTTTTGACGGCGCCAATCACTTGGCCCATCATGGCAGCGCTAGTTGCACCGGTCGCAACGATTGCCTGGTCGACGGCTACTTTAATATCAGATTCTGACAGTTGAGCTGGAAGATATTTTTCTAGGACTTTTGATTCAGCCCGTTCAGCTTGGGAAAGTTCCGGTCGACCGGCGCCGTCGTAAATTGCAGCACTTTCACCACGTTTTTTGACTTCTTTTGCCAACAATTTTTCGATCGTTGCGTCGTCCAGACCTTCGTCTCGTTTCCCTTGGGCAACTTCTTCATTAAGAATCACGGCTTTAAAGTCGCGTAGTACTGCCCCAGTAAAACGATCACCGCCCAAAAGAGCGGTTTTTAAATCATCGTTTAATTGTGCTTTTAAAGCCAAGTGGACTACTTTAGGCCCAGGCGGGCTTTGTTTAGTTTGTCAGCTTTGCGCTCTTTGCGAATAATCGCTTTGACGCGGCGTTCAGGCTTACTAATTGGTTTCGCGAATCGCATCGAAGCTTTTGCTTCTGCGAGAATACCACTTTGCAAAACCTTACGGTTAAAACGACGAATAATATTCTCGTTTGCTTCTCGTTCGTCTTTACGTGTTACTTGTACCATATGGAATGTATTGTAACAGATGAGAGCGAGCGATGCAATAACCTGGTAGCTGGAATCGTCCAGTTACGACTGCTCGAGGTGCAACAGTTGCCCTTCGACGCTGCGTCGGCCATTCCACTCGTTGATATCTACCGTGTACCAGACAGTTACTATTTCACCGGGTTCAACGAAGAAATGGGGCGGCGCACTAAAAGCAACCATGTCGATGGTGCGGCCGTCCATCTGCAGGCTTAACTTGACGTGTTGGTTATCGGCACCCATTTTTCGTTGATTAGTAACGACGACATTAGTCGATTTCAGGACTGGTTGCGGATTGCCGCTACCAAAGGGTTCGAGCTGTTTAATTTCGTCGATCAAGGCTTCTTGTAAATCGGCAAATGCGGCTTCGCTATCGGCTTGAGGTAACAAAAGATCTGCCTGGTTCGACAGTTTTTGTTGTCTATAAAAATCATTGACGCGTTTACGAAAAGCCGGGATATTTTTGGTTGGAAGTGTCACACCAGCCGCCAATTTGTGCCCCCCACCTTTGGTGATAATGTCATCCGAAGCGCGGATTGCATCCACCGCGCTAAAATCACCGTAACTTCTGGCCGAGCCTTTGGCGTCTTCGCCTATTTCCTCTAAAACATAGGCTGGTTTCTGGTATTTTTCGAGGAGTTTCGCAGCGACGATACCGACGATACCGTGATTCCAGCCCAGAGAACTAACAACCAGGACTGGCATATGGGCGTATGCTTCAGCCTGAATTATGGCTGCTTTCAATATCTCATCTTGCTCGGCTCGACGGGCTTTGTTCATCACATCCAGCTGATTGGCAATCTCTAAAGCCTTTAGTCCATCGGTCGCCGTTAAAAGATCGAGTGAATGCTGAGCCGTTTCCATGCGCCCTGAGGCATTCATCCGTGGCCCGAGTCCAAATCCTAAGCTTCGAGCATTCAGCGTGTCTGGACGAACGCTAGATACTGCCATAAGCGCTTTTAGACCAGGCCGCCTAGTCTGCGCCAAAACTTTCAGACCCCAATAGACATGCATACGATTCTCGTCAACTAATGTCACAACGTCACAGACCGTTCCCAGCGCGACAAGATCTAGCAGCCACTTTTCTTGGCCAACTGGTAATCCTTCAAGGACTGTCTGCAAGGCTTGAACTAGTTTAAAAGCAACTCCAACCCCCGGCAGATCAAGAAATGGATAAAGTTTCGAGGCGGGTGGTGCTGGTGCTTCAAGTCCTCTGCGAGCCCCGGATAATTCTGAAGTGACTTCCTTGAGCGTCGAGGACTGTCTGAACGAAGCGAGTTCCGCAGACGCCAAAGAAGACGCGCCAGAATTATCACGGCGGCGAACGGCGGGACTTGAAGCACCAGCACCACCCGCCTTCAAAACAAACCCATCATACATGTCCGGATAATCGTGGAGAAGTCTTTTAGGATTAATGGTGGCGATTGCTGGCGGCGGCGTATCGGCGACATTATGGTGATCAGTCACTATGACATCGACGCCAAGTTCGTTGGCCCGAGCGATTTCATTGTGACTCAGGCTTCCGCAGTCTACGGTTACAATAAGTTCGGCACCATCGGCCGCAATTCGTTCAACGGCATCAACAGTCAACCCATAGCCTTCGACGAAACGATTCGGTATAAATGCTTTAACGTTTTCGAATCCGAAACTTCCCAAGGCGTCAATTAACAACGTCGTCGCGGTCAATCCATCAATGTCATAATCACCATAAATCGTAATCTTTTCTTGTTTTTGACGGGCAATGACTAGCCGATCAACAGCTGCCTGCATATCTGGCAGCAGGAAGGGGTCGTGCTTGGCGCTATAGTCGGGCGACAAAAAAAGTGCCCTATCGGCGGGCGAGATTCCACGTTTTTTCAGAATGTCTAGAAATAGTGACATTAGGTCACGTTGGGCGACGTTCGCTTTGGCCGAGTGGCTTGTTGTTGAGATTTAATAACAATGCTTTGAAGTTCTTTGAAAATTGGAAATTGCTTGTTAGTTGCATATATCTTGGTGTTGCCTTGTTTTTCACTGGTAAGAAAGCCGACTTTTTCAAGACGTTTTAGTTCGCGTTGAATATTTCCTGGGTCTTCTTTTATGAGTTTAGCCAGACCACGGACGTGCGTACGGAAATCAGGATACTTGGCGTAGACCACCACAATTTTCCTTCGAACCCGAGATGTAATAAATACGTCTAACATGTCTCCCCTTAATTAAATTCTTGCACACCTATATCGTTGATTTTTATTCTACACTTTTTGGTCGACTATGGTCAACGCCAATTCAAGATAATCGTATTAATTTTTGCAATTGTTTGCTCGTGAGACGGTATATTATTCTGATTATAATAATGATCAGTGTCGAGAAAATTTTCTTTGACGTCAAGGATATGAAGTTCGTCAGCTAGCATGTGTAGCTTGTCGACTGCTTGAAGCGAGGCCACTGGTGCAGCGATGATTAACCTTTTAATTCGGATTGGCTTAAGGAAGTCGACCGCAGCATCAAGCGCCGCACCACTGTTAAGACCGTCGGCTACCAAAATAACGACGTGATCGCGTAACATTTCGTTATTTATCAATCCTCCATCGCCTAGCAATCGATTGATACGCTGAAATGCTTCACGTTTTTGCTCTTCCAGGTAGCCATGATATTCGCTGGCATATTCGTCAATTTCACCAGCCGAAAACATACCGTTATAACTGAACGATCCGTTTTGAGATACTCCGCCAAAGCTCATGTTTTCACCTGGGACATCAATATTCTCAACTAGCAACATCGTTAAAATGCTATGCAGCGCCGCGGCTATTTGTTCGCCAACGATAACACCACCGTCACTCAAAGCAACCACCACACAGTTTTCATAGCGGTATCGTTCTAATAAATCGGCAGCAAGTTGTGCTCCGGCCTCGGCGCGACTCTCAAAATACATATGCTTATTCTAGCATGCCACCAACGGAATCGGAGGCGCTATACTAAAGACATGGATAAGCAATTCAATTACTATGAAGTTGCACCGCTGCGGATTATTAGAGCCGGTAGCTCAACTTTTACCTATGCCTCGGCAGATTCTCTTTTAGCTGGTCAATTAGTCACGATTGAAGTTGGCAAAAAAATCTTAGTTGGACTTGTCGTGGCGATTGTCCAAAAACCAAGTTACGCTACTAAACAAATTAGCTCGGTTATTGAAGCAACGCCGGTTCCAAAAGCTCTTTTACAACTGGCATTATGGCTAGCCGAATACTATACGACGCCGCTGGCAACAGTACTACAAACCGTTTTGCCGCGCGGCGTTGAAAAAGCCCGTCGCAGCCGTCCAAACCAAGCACATATTTCCAAACGGAATCGAACAACTATTGTGTTCAATACCGATCAAATACAGGCAATAACAGATATCATGGCAAGTCCGGCGGGTACCATTATCTTGCAAGGTGTAACCGGTTCTGGTAAAACCGAAGTCTACAAAGAAGTCGCCCGGCGAACGGTTGAAAGTGGCCAATCGGTCATTCTATTAGTGCCCGAAATTAGCCTCACTAGCCAGATTATTAGTGAATTTGTTCATGATTTTCCTGACGTTATCGTGACGCACTCGCACATGACCGAAGCTGAACGCCACCATGCTTGGAAACAAGTACTAGACGCTGACACACCTCAAGTTGTTATCGGTCCACGCTCGGCCCTATTCATGCCAGTCCCCCATTTAGGAGCGATCATGATCGATGAAGCCCACGAACCGAGTTACAAACAAGAACAAGCCCCACGCTACTCGGCGATCCGAGCTGCCAGTGTACTGGGAAAGTTTGCTGGTGCTCGAGTTATCCTTGGAAGCGCTACTCCCTCTATTACTGATCGTTACGTCGCCGAAGCGGCTCATCGACCGATCATCAGGCTTGACCGATCAGCTCGATCTGGTGCTCGGGCGGCTGTTATCACCGTCGTTGATATGACTAAACGGACTTCGTTTAAACGACATCGTTTCATTTCGGATGAATTAATTGCCAGCATTGAAAAAAACCTTGAAGCTGGTAAACAAACACTAATTTTTCATAACCGCCGTGGCAGTGCTTCAACCACCTTATGTGAAAACTGCGGCTGGACGGCGCAATGTCCAAACTGTTTCGTACCGTTAGTGTTGCACGCCGACACGTATGACTTGTCGTGCCATATTTGTGCACACCACGAAAAGGTTCCGACAAGTTGTCCAGTCTGTCATTCAGCTAATATTATTCACAAAGGCATTGGTACGAAATTGATTGAAACTGAACTACATAAACTTTTTCCAAAAAGCCGAGTCGCCCGCTTTGACTCTGACAACAAAGCCGATGAAACAGTTAACAGCCTGTACGAAGATCTCTACAAGGGTACGATTGATATCGCGATTGGTACCCAGGTTGTAGCTAAAGGCCTCGACCTACCGAACCTACGCACCGTCGGCGTTATACAAGCTGATAATGGCTTATCATTGCCAGATTTTACCGCCAGTGAGCGCGCTTTTCAACTATTAGCCCAAGTGATTGGTCGAGTTGGTCGCGACGAACATGCCAGTGAGGTCGTCGTCCAGACGTATCAACCAACCCATCCAGCTATCATTTTTGGATTGAAACAAGATTACGAATCGTTCTATACTTATGCCTTAGAAACACGCAAAAAAGGCTACTTCCCACCCTACAACTACCTTTTGAAACTAACGACGGTTTATAAAACGGAACAAGCCGCGATTCGTTCAGCTAAAAATCTTGCAATCGAATTAAAAAAAGTACTCAACCCCGACGTTCGTTTATTAGGCCCAACCCCGGCTTTCTACGAACGACAGCACGATACGTACCGCTGGCAACTTGTACTCAAGAGTCCGCGCCGTGAATATTTGATCGCTGCCCTCAAGCATGTACCGGCGGTGCACTGGCAAAGTGAGCTTGATCCGCAGAGTTTACTCTAAGCATTGCAATGACCCCTGTTGTCGCGACCATCATCCTCATGTATAATGGCGGGAATGACCAAAGACAACATTATCACCCTGCCAAACCCTCATTTGCGCGAAAAATCAGCTAGGGTTCAT
>JAYVYE010000105.1:0-1963 GCA_043784545.1 Candidatus Microsaccharimonas sp. | reverse complement strand
TCTTTTCGCCTGATTTGTATTACCGCATTTGTGTTCTCGAACTTGGAATTCCAGCTCTGAGAGACCGAGTTGAAGACATCACTCCCCTGATTTCTCATTTTCAATCTGAAATTGAGAAGCGGGATAACAAGTCGAAAAATATATTGGATGCCACGATGTCTCGACTTCTGCTCTACAATTGGCCAGGTAATGTTCGCGAGCTACAGTCTTTGATAGAGGCACTTTATGTAAATGTAGATAAGAAGGATATTCGCGTCGAAGATTTGCCAGCGCAGATTTTAAATGGCGAAACTCAAAATGATTTACTCGATTTAGAAATATTTTTTCAAAAGCAGGATCAGGAGCTGGGTCAAAGAATAGTTGCGGCGCTCAAAAAAACTGGAGAAAATGTGTCCCGCGCGGCGACCTTATTGAATATTCCGAGGTCTACACTCAAATCATTAATCAAACGCCTTCGTATCAAACTTGAATCTGTTGAAAGTCAGTTGGACTTATTATGATTTATAAATTGTCTAAGCAAACAAAGGGAGAGAAATTGAAAAATAGAAATCTTTTAATGAGTGTTTTATCTTTAGGTTTTGGATCAGTGTTGGCATTTATGAGCAGCTCATCCTTGGCCGCCGATCAGCTCACGGTTATTCAAGCTGGAATGACAGCCGACAAGTTTAAAATCGTTCAAGACGCAATTGTTGTCGGAATGGTAAAATGCGTTGCCGAAACGAATCAGCCACATCTAAATCAAGTTTACATTCAAGAACTTCTGCGAAGAGATACGAGCTACATGAATAAAAATTCAGAAAATTTGAAGGTTGTTCAAGACGCGATAAAAGCAAATCTTGTTCAGTGTATTCCTGAAAACAATCAGCCACAGTTGAACCATTCTTATATCCAAGAGCTTCAGCGAAAAGGTGTCATTCGAAATGAGGGAATGTCGGCGGGTTCGAGATGCTTCTAGTCTCAAAGTTGAAATTCAGGATGTTAAAGAACATTTTCTCAGTTATAATTGGAACGTTGGTTCTCTCAGGTGTTTTTGCTTTTGTTTTCGCCAACGGCAATAAAGAAGGTACGAGTATGGTCTTAAGAGTCGCGTTCCCATATGTTAGAGCCGTGAATGAGTACGAGCCGACCAAAATTTATTTTTCGCCCGAATATACTTTTTTAGAAAATACCTTTAGTCCTTTGGTCGAGCTTTCGCCAGAAAAGGGTGACGTTGTAGGAGGTGTTTCAGACGACTTCCATTGGAAAGGCAATGAATTGATATTTCATATTCGAGACGGCCTCACTACCGTCGACGGATATAAAATAACGGCAGATGACGCCGCATTTTCATTAAAACGTCTGCTTTTATTGTCCGGCAATACTCATGGTAATTTCAAGGATCTAGTGTGCGGAGTGGCCGAGGTAAAAACCATTGATAGCCCATGCAAGGGCATTCGCGTGTCTGGAAATAATTTGATCTTAGAGACAAAGGGAGTGAAAAGCTTTTTGCTACCGATGTTGGCGGCGATCGACTTTGCTGTGATTCCGAAACGATCAGTGGATATCAAGTCTCTCGCGATCACGGATTACAGAAATACGACAGGGGCCTACTACGTTCAATCTGATGACCAACACGGTAATATTGTTCTCAAAGCAAATCCGAGTCATTTTCACTATTCTAAAGAAATGGCACAAGAAATCAAACTCATACCTAGCGGCCTCGATGGGTTGCCAGATTCTCGAAAGCAATTTTTAGATAACAAAGTTGATTTTATTACGACGATCGACAAGCTCAATCCAGAAAAACTAATCGACTTTGCTGAAGATCATAATGCCGTTTTACATTCAACTATGAATTTGCGCACGTTCATTTTAATTTTCCACTCGCTGCTGACGGTGTCACGCCGATTTACGGCAACATGTGGAAACCGTTCGATTTTGATTCCACGAAGAAATATCCGATCATTGCGAACGTGTATCCGGG
>JAYVYE010000104.1:0-2190 GCA_043784545.1 Candidatus Microsaccharimonas sp. | reverse complement strand
ACTAATCGCTGTAGAAGTGGCTGGGTCATAAGTGGGAACACCCGATGAGATAAATTGAGCGTCACCTCCACGTCGCTTCATCATATCCACGACAGTCTTTACAATAGGATCAACCATAGAAGCTAAAAGGAGAATTAGAAGGGTAGTTTGTAAGAGACATAAGACGTAGTTGCTGCGCTTCTGTGCCATTAGCAAAGTTGTTGTTCCAATCCTTCTGGAACTGATCCAATGGGAGCACAATCTTATTGCCACTTGCATCAACCTGCGTTGCTAGATAAGGCATTGGCGACAGTTGCATCAAGTGCGGATTTAGGATAGTGGCTTTAACAAATGCAAGGTAGTTAGTAAACCACTCTGCACCATACACTTCAATCTGAGAAATCTTTTGATGAGTTTGACCAGTGAGGGAAGCTAGGATGTATTGAGCAACTAGAACACATGCACGGGGCAGGTTGTTTTGGCAATCGTCAAGGGCTGATTGATAAACCTCAGAGGGCATGATTGGGTCATACCCGTAGTCACCCACGCGAAGCCTCATTTTGCCAATAGGTGTTGTAGGATCAAGTATCAATTACATGTGCTCCCAGTAGATGTTACTTTTCATTTGATTTTCCTTAGCTGTAATGACGCGTAAGTTATGGTAGTAGTGTAGGCCACATACGAAGTCTGAACGCAAAGGTACAATATGGTCTACGTGGTGTTTTATGCCGGTAAGATTAGTGCGTAAGCGGGAAAGACTGTAAGCTTCTAGGATGAAGAGGTCGTTGAATTCTTGGTCAATGTCGGATAACTTGGGGACGGCTTGTAGCTTAGCCGCATTTCTACGTGAATTAGAGATAAGACATTTTTCTAGATTTCTTTTTATATACGCTTTAGCATAATCTAAAACATGCTGTTGGTTACATTCTCTCCATAATGCGGTACGTGCCACTTTTAACTCTCTATTATCTGTTGCATACTTTTTACTCGAATTCTTAACTTTTGCCCTATTATTACTTGCCCATTTGTGCTTTGTATCTTTTAGACATGACTTGCACTGTGATGTAATGCCTGATTTATTTCTTTTTCTAGCTGAAAATTCCGAGTAGGGTAAGTAAGATAGGCATTTTGTACAGTTACGATAAAGCATAAAATCCCTTCATTGAAGCGACTCAATTTAATGAGTCGCTTGGATTAAGAGACTGGCTAGTAGTTATCTAGCAGAGTCTAAATTTCTTAGGTAGAGCTGTTAGCTTTGACAACCAACAAAGGCTTAAGGATAGCATTGACAAAGTTTGCTTCTGTTTCAATCGTATATGCTGTACCGTTTGGCGCGGCCGACTCAAACATATAAACCTGCTCACCAATCGTATTCACCAAGCCGAAGCGATTAGCTGGGCTGAAGTAGGTACGGAAGAAGTCTGTGCCTGTTGGGATGAAGTAGCATTCGCCCGTAGGGATGAGGGCCGTACCGTTATATGCATCACGCATTTCAATAAACTCAACACTGCCGTAAGTAAACTTGCGGTGCATTGCAGTTGCATTTGGACGACCAGCAGTACGGACAATCTCTTGCGTCGAACTGTAATACTTGTAAGCCTGCTTAACGCTGTCATGCGAAATCAGTTTAGCAAAGAAGCTAGGGCCGCACAGAGCAACAATACCTGTGAAATTCACCGAACCACTATTGTCTTGGATAGTCGAAATGCAGGTTTCGATCTTACCGAGCATTTCAACAGTCGAAGTGCCAAGGTTGAAGTCGATGGCGGCTGGTCGAGCAGTCTGCGTAAACTCTTGATACCAGTCTTGCGAGACGGTGCCGCTTGGTGCATACACAGTACCGAGGACAATTGCTTGTGCGCGGGCTGCTTCCAGAGTCCAAGCATGGTTCTGACGAATACGTTCCATCTTACGGGCGCGCACCAGATCAAGCGTTTCAGCTTCCGAAGCGGAGCCATATGCACGCTTACCTTGGATATCTTGTGGAAAAATCGCATCTTCCATTGGAAAGTGTGGTACTTGGAACGAGTGCAGCTTACGCGATAGGTCTTTACCTACGTTCGAGCGATCACCACGAACACGGTCAACAATCAAAGCGCCGTCACGGGTAATTTCTTCAAATTGAACAACGTGTTCTGCAACACCTTCTTCGCTGAAAATGCCCAAGTTACCAATCGTACCCCATTGGTTAGGGATAACGTTAAGTTCGGC
>JAYVYE010000103.1:0-1807 GCA_043784545.1 Candidatus Microsaccharimonas sp. | reverse complement strand
GGTGCATATCGCAAATCATATACTAAAGCTACATCACTAGGATTTGGAAAACCTCTACCAGCAAGGTATTGCATACATTTGATGCTTTGATTTGCTGGTAGGAAAAAATCCCACTTTTTTGTTATGTTAGTAGGTTCAGGTGGCGAAACCATAGCAATGGGCGTGGATGTATCATAATCCTGTAGAATAGTTTTTATTTCTTTGTACGATACCTTTAACGCATTAAGTAATCTGGTATAGCTTTTGCCACTATGTAGATCAGGATTTCTAAAACAATAATAGTTAGTAGGATTTTCAAGTGATATACCGAGATGAAACCCATAGTCATCTTCGCAAAACGGACAACATATGTTTATATCCTTCCTACTTGTATTTCTGCCTCTGTCTCTATAGGGCACATTTAAATCACTAAGTAATCTATACCAGTCAATCATCTGATGTGACTACATGATTAAGCAAAAGACCAAGATTTCTACCAGCTATGTAGCCAGGGTATGCGTACTCTATTGAAGTACGTATACTTATATTAGTCATTGTTAATACTGTATTTATAGAAGGCAGTTCTTGTAAACTGTATTGTATGTATTTTATAGCAGGCTCAATTAACTTAAAATACATCGTATATAATTCACTTGGAGATATATACATATATGTGTTCGTTGAATATCTAGTCATTGAATATCCAGTATCAATTATAGCATTGTATGATTTTACATGCTTACGGTAAAGGTCTCTACTATATTTTGTGCCGCCAGTCACATACATAGTATTATTTGTTAAAAATGACGCTAAATCTTCCGAATAAAAAGTACAATTATTTTCAGCTAGTACTCGATTTAATGCTTTCCAGAATTGTTCTTCGCTAGAAGAATAAGTAACTTGCGATGATCTGGAACTTCTATACGCAAGTAAAGTACTTAGTTCTTCTTTCTCGGCAAGTGTTAGTTCACTTACTATTTTTTCTAGTTCAGGCCGCATAGTATCCTCCTTAACGGTGCGCCACGTGATTAATCAGAAGCTCACGGGTCAATTTTGCAGCATGTTGCTGTATTTCGTAGTCAGGATCAGCTTTAGCTTTTATGTTAAAGGCGCGAATGTTAAACCTGCGTTCTGTTTCCCGCAATCCTTTCAGTTGCTCTAGTCTATCCCGAATTGATAGATAGGTGTCCAGTAGAGAGTGTCTTGGATGTCTCCCTTTTAGCCACGCAATTAAATCATCCTCGTAAAACTCAATTCGGTTAATTTCGCTATATGCTTTGGTTATAGGCGGATCGGCTGGACATACAGGCAACGGCGCAGATGATACATTGTCTTGTCTCCATGTATCTATTGTAGATGGATACATACTCAACACATCTGCTACAAATAGCAAACTAACTCGTTTACGAAGGTTCATAAGTTTCAACCTTTTTGGTTTAAGTTGCTCCCTGATTACTGACTTGTTTAGTTGTAGACGTTCCATTAACTTTTCCCCTTATTTTACCAAATGATTTATACGATTTAGTTGGCAGAGTAAGCACACGGTATCGGTTTGCATTCCAGATAGGTAGTAGTTCTTCCTTGTTTTCTTCTAGCCATTTAGTTACTTTAGATGGAACGAACCACATATAGTAATCTACCGTAGAACGAGATTTGCTACTAATTCCCTTTCTGTATTCTTCCTCGCTTTCCAAAGGAGTTGAACATTCATGTACCCAGCGGAATACCATAGCTGGTGAAACTTCCAATGCCTCGGCTAGTTGTGTAAGATCCAATCGTTTAATTAATTGCAGGCGTTTCATGTGCCAATTCCTTTCAAGATGGATAG
>JAYVYE010000102.1:0-5233 GCA_043784545.1 Candidatus Microsaccharimonas sp. | reverse complement strand
ATGGGCCTTGATACCACAGGTCCTGAGGGCAAGCTCATGCTTACCGTGCTAGGGGCAGTAGCCGAGTTTGAAAGAGACATCATGCTATCCCGCCAGCGTGAAGGCATAGCCAAGGCGAAACAGGAAGGCCGCTACAAGGGCCGCAAACCCACCGCGAGAGCCAAAGTCGATCAGATCAGGGCAATGTCGGCCAATGGAATGAAAAAGGCTCAGATCGCAAGGGAGCTTGGTGTAGGGGTTCGTTCGGTCTTCAGGCTGCTTGGGGAGGCGTAAGGACCAAGGAGACCAAAGAATCCTATGATCCCAGGGTCCCCTTTTTGGTCATCCGTTAAAGCATTCTGGAATCTCGAAAACCAACTTCAAAAAGCCGTTAAAGCCCTTGACTGTTGTTGTTAGCGAAGCGGGTCTTTCAGCAGCACTCAACCTAGCTCAGTTGACAGGTCTCAGGCACTCGCGCAGACTATTGGTGCCTCTAGCGAGGTCGCGCCAAGGCGCATACCAGTGGCGAAAGCCAAGGCTGTTGTTTGGCAAGAGGGGCTTCGGCTCCTTTTGCTATTATAGGGTTGAGCAATGACCGCCCATAGAAAAACTATCGCGCATTCTTTCAAGAAAGATGGACGTCGATACTATGTGCCTGTCAGCTCAGCAAAGAATTTAGCTTCAAACATTCAAGGTGTAGTCCAGAATGCAGCCGATGGTTCCAAGGTTAATGACTTGGTCGCTTGGAGATCAAAGGTAATCCACGTTACCCAAGCCACGGAAGAAGCCTTAGCGAGTGCAAGAAAGACAACCAATGAATGGGCAAGAATGGCTATCGAACTAGGCGTGCGGATATTTTCTGACGCTCCTGACGCTAAAGCACGGTCAGGAAAACACGATTTCCAGAAAGTCCGAGAAGGTGTTCTTCAAGGACTTTTGAATAAAACGAACGACCCAACATCCCGCCGCATTGTGGAGAACGCCCTACTTCCCCTTGTAAGGGTCTGGCAACGTAATGTCAGCGAGCCTGAACTAGGACTATCACCACTTGTTCAATACAAAAAAACGATTCTAGAAAAGTGGCGCTACCCAAAGTACATGTTAAACGTGGCCTCAGGCGGACATGTGTCAGCGTTGAGGAGACACCTCCATAACTCATATTTTGCCGTAGTGGATTTCAAATCGTTTTATGAAACCATATCAGACACCAAGATCTATCGAAGTCTAAGGAGTATTGGACTCCCTCATTCAAAAGCTTTCAAATTGACTGGTGAGAGCACAGTAAAGAATGGCAAGAAGATACATCTTCCCCGTGGTTTCCATCAATCGTCCATTCTGGCCAGCCTCGTCTTTGATCGATCTCTATTGGGCTCTTTAATCAGATCAAGAGAACTCAAGTCACTAGTGACAGTTTACAATGACGATATCGTTTTATCGAATTCAAACCTCGATACTCTAAAGAATGACTTTGCCTCAGTTCTTCATGCGGCCAAGCGGAGCAATTTTCAGATCAACCAAAAAAAAACACAATCACCTCGCCAGACTGTAGAGGTATTCAATCTTCTCTTGTCCCACGGCGACATCGCATTTGTTGGAAGCCGTATCGAGAAATTCACATCCGACATGCGCTCACTCAAGCGCGACTGTGAGGCAAATGGTTGGGACTACTTTGAATCCCTTCTTGACTTGCATGCCTCCTATTTGGTGAGCATAAACCGGATCCAATTCTATTCTGTATTGAGAAGCATCTTGTCCAAACATACTTGATGAGAACTTGAATAAACAAATATGGGTAAACTTCCAAGATGTCATTGAGCGGCCAAAGTCGAGCTCTAAGCAAGCCGCTATCGCCAGCGGCGTCACGCGAGAATGGGCACCGAACGATTGGGGTCAATGCAATGCCTTCACTACTCAGGTGTATTTGTAGCGATACAGTGAGTGCTCCCATCACTGTTTAAGGTGATTTCTGTCTGCTTTGTTTGCCAAAGGGTTCAAACTGGGTCCATATTGACATCTCCGACAAGCCCCATAGTCTCAGTGGTAACCTAAAGGCACGAGGCTTGCTGCTTGACCCTAATGTCTCAAATAGCTCACGACATGCTGCTGAATGATGCCCTAAGCGAGTCAGATCTTGCTGGAAGTCCTATGACCATCAACGGCATGAAGCCGCTACAGCTGGCTGGTGACAGTGGTGGCATTGACCTCACCAAGTCGGGCTTCTTCAACCGCAAATGTGTGGTCTGGGCTGCTGAGGAGTTCCAATGGCCTGGATATGAGCCAGTACAACTGTATAGACTGAACAAGGTTCTCGACGAGCAGGACTTCTGGCCCCTGAGCGTCATGCATGACCTCATGATGCTGGGGAAGTTGATGAGTCATCGTAAGGACAAGGTAGTGCTGACAAGTGCTGGCAAAGCCCTGCTGGAGAACTTTGGAAAGCTTCAAGCCCTGCTGTTTGAGACCTATTTCACTAGATATGACTTCAGAGCCAATGAACGGTTTCCCAATAACATTGAGCATGATGACTACAGACATTTCTTTGGAGTTACAGCCAACCGCCTTGCCGATTGGGTAACCTTAGTTGAATTCGCTCACATGTGCCTTCCGGTTCCTCTCATCCAGGGCCACCTAGGAAGACCAGAGTTTGAGGCCTGCCTACATGTTAGCGGGAACCTTGTACGCCCGCTCTGCTGGCTTGGACTCATGGAGGAAGCAGAAGCGCCTCGGAGGACGCCTATTGAGCAAAGGCGCATAAGGAAGACCGCTCTGTTTGACAGGTTCCTGCAATTTAGAGGCAGCAAATCCAACATTGTCTATCACTAGCCTCAAGCTACCAAGGTCTTTGAGATCCTGTGCTGCCTTCGACTACCTAGGGTCTATGCAGGGTCCCCTTTTGGTCACCCGTTAAAGCATTCTGGAAAACTCAAAACCAACTTCAAAAAAGACGCTAAAGCCTTGAGCCGTTGTTGTTAGCGAAGCGGGTCTATCTGCAGCAGTACCTTACGACCAACCAAGAGAAGTCCATCAACAGATGAACATAGTAGGGTCGCATATTTTCCAACTGCGACCTTCTTGATCGCTACCCTCAAGGCCAAGAATCCCTTTTGCACAGCCCACCGTTGGATTCATGCCGCACGTCAAGAATGTCGAAATTCTAATGACAGTTGCTTGGTGCTCTGCCCAGAAAATGACTGCATAGGTTCCAAAAGCATCAAACCCAAATGATTTAGTTGAAGTATTAAGCTCTGCACCAGATAGGTAATTGCATTCTACCGAATAAGTCTCAGACCACCCTTCTTGGGTCTGGTACTTGGCCTTGCAGGTTTCACGATAGTGCGCTTCAGAGGAACCAGTCATCCCCAAGATCATACAGGCGCTTGCGATTGCTAGGGCAAGGTAGAACAAAACTGAGTAGCCATTAGTCTGCACTCTTGCCATTATTTATATTGTTCCATGATATTCTTCATTGCCGCCTCAGGATCGGAAGCCATTTGTTTGCACTTCTCAGAATATTTTTGCAGCACCACTGCAATATTCCGGCAGTCCTTGTCGGTATCACGTTGCATTTCGGCGAACGATAGCGTGGCTCGGGCCTGCAATGCCGCGTCGGACAAGCCCGCAGCCTTGCCCGCCATATATGTGCCCTGCAAGAATACGTCTGCGAATGCACGATAGCTTTGTGCAGTGCTAGCGTCCTTTTTGGGGTCCAAACAAATTGCGACCAAAGAGTAGTATCCGTAACAAAGTGCAAACTCTTGCGATACTTCATTTAGCCCACGGGTGTTTTTTTCCAAGGAGTTTGCTGGGTGAGAAATGCCAAGCGCTAACAAACTAACCATCAAAACTAATAGTAACCGCATGGCATTCAACCCGTGTTGTGTTCTACAAGAGCAATCTTTGCATGACCTAAGCGGAATAGATAGGCACGGTCAGTTTCATTCTCTCATGAGCCTTCTCTAGCCACCTTGCCATCACCTGAGGACTATGCCCGCTCCCATAGCTAGCTGAGGCATCACCAGAACTGTGACCTTGTATGGCATCACCAAGACGATTGCACTTGTAACTAAGCGGGTATTGGCGTCCAATCTTCCCAAGATTGTTTCTTTTGCTTGCTAATCAATAGCCAGCTCGAAATGCCTAGCGTCATCCTGGCCCTTAGATTCGTCAAGTTTCAATAGGGCTTTGGCTTAGTAGAGACTATCACCGACCCTATGGAGCTTCGTAAGAAGCAAGTTAGGCTCACTGACAAGGGCAGGACGCTGCTTAATCAATTAACCAATATTATGAAGGTTTAAAACCATGCACTACATTTTGATCCTTTGGCTAGCAGGAGGCCCTATGGCTACTGCTGAATTTGATACAGACTTTGCATGTATAGAGGCAGGCAAGGCTGTGAACTTCTATGGTGTTAGGGCCCAGACACCCTTGATGATCTGTGTTCCCAAAGGGGGCAAAGACTGGGACGAGTACCTGGGGCTCAGTGCGCCTGTAGATAAATTCAACCTAGGGAAGTGAACCATGTCAATCTACCCAGACAAGGACAGGACGCTGCTTAATCAATTAACCAATATTATGAAGGTTTAAAACCATGCACTACATTTTGATCCTTTGGATAACATTCAATCACGGTGCAGCTGTGGTCATTGAGAATGACGATGCTGCTACCTGCATTTCAAATGGGCAATTGGTACTCCGTACAGCTAAGCTAACCAGAAAAGCAACGCCAAATGGGTGCTTTGCTAAAGGCGGTATGGCTCTTTTCGTTCAGGAGGACGTAGACGCTGTAGAGGCATTTAACGCTTCCATTCCGGGGAATTGAACCATGCACTACATTTTGATCTTTTGGATAGTAGGGGGTACGCCAGCTTCTGTTACTTTTGGCTCCTTGGAGGCTTGTCGCAATGCACGAGCAGAATGGTTGTATAGAAGTGCAGATGTAAGAGACGCATTCTGTGCACCAGACAGAGGCTCAGGGCCCGCTTTTAAACGCGCTGCTGACGCTGCCGACGCGGAAGGCTTGTAATGTCAATCTATCCAGACAAGGATAAAAGAGGCCGCCTCACAGGCAAATACTGTGTTTCGGTACAGCTTAAGGGCAATAGGGCTAGAGTGCGGGCAGGTTCAATTGCGCGAGAGCTTTCCTCAGCCACCCACTCATAACCTCAAGGCTATGCCCGCTCCCATAGCTAGCTGATGCATCACCAGAGCTATGGCCCTGTATGGCATCACTTACGTCCTGCGGACACCCAACGTC
>JAYVYE010000101.1:0-1732 GCA_043784545.1 Candidatus Microsaccharimonas sp. | reverse complement strand
CCGATGGAACTCGTGCTTTCTATTGAGTAGAGAGCCGTATTACGGAAAATAACGTAATCGACTAGGTGCTTCCAATAGACACCCGTAAAGCGCTCTAGGCGATCTACTACTGGGGTCTGTCCAATCATAGGGTCGGCTCCATAGCCAGCTCCGGGATTGATTGTCTTACCAAAGGCTTCTGCGCCGAAGATAAGTGTGCGATAGACCGACATTGAACCCGAGGTGACGGTGACGGCAGGAGCGCCAGCGGTTACGCCAGCGGCAGTAATGGTGAAGGTGGTAGTCGTTGGAACAGAAACGACTACTGCCACGAGAGGAAGTCCCACAGCGCCATTACCTGAGAAGGTAATACCTTGTCCTACCGAGAATAGATGCGGAACCGTTGTGGTAACGGTGACGCTGTTATTCACATCGGAGGTAGTTGTCGCAGAGGTTGTCTTGGCGTTAAGTGTAAGAGCGCCAGTACCAGGAGAGCCACCGAGGAACAAAGGTGCGCGAGGTGACTCGATGAAGGTTGCCCCTGCGAGAGTTCCAACGCGACCGTTCCAAATGTCATCCTGTGAGTTCATAGCACCGTACACATGGGGATCGCCCCATGATTGAGCGCCTGTGGTTCCGCGAAGGTCAAGAGATACGTCAGGGTGGATCATCCCGACATACGTTGAACCTACTGGAAGAGCGTTAAGTCCACGCAACTTAGCAACTCCGATAGCGAGGGTACGACCATCGATGATGTTGCTTGAGGTCAACGCGGCGCGAGAAACAACGGCTGAACCAGTACCCTTTGAGAAAAGGGCATTTGTTCCGAGTTGGAACTTATTGAGCGCGACAGTATCAACTGAGATACCAGCGTTGAACCCAATGAGGTTAGCGATGATTGGGTTGTAGGACATAAAGGCAGATGCCTCGGCATAGGCTGTGAGTTGAACGGCGTTGCCGTATTCAAGCGGAGTCGAAGTAACTGGCGTGTCGGTAGGGGTAACTGGGGTTACATCTACTTGCTCGCCCAAAGCTGTTGCAGCTACGGCGAGGTCAGAGGTGATGTTCCATGTGTAGGAAGAACCGACTGCGGTTGCATCGGTGTTACGAACATCTACAAAGGTGTCGTAATAAAGTTGAGGACGCAGGGCGTAGTAGGCGCGCTTAATGTAAGCGGCCTTGTTAATGCCAAGCGTACCTTGGACTGTGAGTGCCATTTGGTCTGCTCCTTAAAGGTTAGTTTTTACCCACGGCGTGCGCCGCGAGGCGATGTAACTGGGACAGTTGCGGGTGAATCCCACTCTGCCCCCCCTTGAGAACGATCAATGTTGGTCCCAAACTTTGCCATAAAGGAGTCAAATTCCTGTGCTGACCCGTTGAACCTTGCTATCTCATCTGCCTCACTCAAAGAGGTAGGCGGTGGAGTAGCCGAAGATGCGCTGGCGATTCGGTTGAGCGAAGCGACCTCTTGAATGACCTCGGGGTCTGCCGATTGAGCAATTAGCCCAATGGTTGCCGCTGCCGTCTTGATTGCATCTGCCGTTAGTTCTCCGTTGTAAGTATCTGCGAAATACTTAGCCATCGGATTTGAGAAATCAATTCCCGATTCCGCTAAAGCCAATTTGCGTTCGGCTACCTGAGCACGGGCTTCTGCCGCTTCTCTTGCTACCTTAGCGTCCTTAGATTCAGCGATTCCTTCCTCAAATTTCTTGCGAAGTCCCGAAACATTTGTTTCTTCTTTCGCCGCATTGAG
>JAYVYE010000100.1:0-1856 GCA_043784545.1 Candidatus Microsaccharimonas sp. | reverse complement strand
GGATAGAACTTAGTACCGTCGTTACGGACCTTTGCCTCGTCGTTGTCGAAACACAGTACAATGTCTTCGAAGCTGTTGAGATACTCGAACTGACGACGACAATCACTCAGCGCGGCAGATGAGTTAGTAACAGAGACGACAGGGTAACGGCTGCCAAGAAGAACCCAAGCGGAGGGGGCATCGAGTTCCCCTTCGACAATAGTGATCGACTTCTGCCCGGGTGGAAATAGATGTTGTCCGAATAGATCTGCTTCACCACTTTCTCCTTCCCAATAGAATGTCTTCTCTGAACGCTTACGAACCTTGTTCTTGATATGGACGCCATCCTTGAAGTAGGGATAGCGATGGGCGACGTCTTGAGTCTTATCAAGATTGACGTCGATACCATATTTCTTAATAGCCTCTTCAGAAAGGCCTCGTCGAGGGATGCCACGGAATACGTCCGTCAGTGGCGTCGGGGGTGTGGTGGACAATTTGCTTGTCTCTTTCCTTATTGGGGCTGTACTGCCCTCGTTATGGTGGGTCTGGCATACGTGACAAAAGGTGTGTCCGTCGTCGTGGTATGCCAACCCGTCACTACTACCACAGTCCGTACAGGGACCATGGCTTATGAACTTGCTCTTCTGCATCTTATTCCCTGCTCTTAATGGCGGGTTATGGATGAGGGGTATTAACCGCTCGCAACCTATAGTTAATTATACCATGTTTCAGAATCTTGTCAAGCTAAAAGTGACATGGGCTAGAAATTATCGTTGTCTGAGAGGGGAGAGAGGGCCGATAGGTGGGTCCAATCAGTCCTCCCTAGGTCGTCCTCGCCTGCCGACGGCTTGTCGATGAAGGAGCCGACGGTGTCGGAAATCACGAGTAGGCACCGCTCACAGGGCTCGTAGTCCCCGTGGTCGGCGTTATAGTTGGGTGTCTCTAGGGCGACGTCACAGATATAACAACGCATAATAGTCCTTTCGGGGGTTGATCCCTCTCTTATAGTAGGTTCAATAGGTCGTCAAAACTCTTATCACAAGGAACAAGATAAGCCATGTCAGAACGGCATACCGTACAATCACAAGCTTCACGTCGGGGACAGAGAGGAAAAGAAAGCTGCATAATCTTCGACAGTTGTTCCTTCGACTCCTGGCGCTGTGTTAATTTCGAGTACATAAGCCTTTCCTTCCTTCCTGTTATATATAACGTCTATCGCCCCAAAATCAAGGCCTGAGGCGACAAGAGCCCTACTTGCCGCATCCATGACAGCCTGTGGCGGATTGACGCCGCCTCTGACGTAGACAAACCCGTTATCGTGATTCCTGACTCGCCAGTTGACTTCGCTGTCGGGAGTTTCGAGGCGGCGGGCCTTGCGTTGGACGCATATGATAGATGTATCCTGTGCATCGCTTCCCGATATTTTTTTAAAACCCGCGTGGACACGATATTCATCCTCCTTCTTGATATACTCGACATAGAGCGGGGCATCAGGTAGTGGCTCACCGGCAGGAACAATCTCAATCCCCTCGCCGCTGTGGCCCGTTAGCTTGTGTCGGACTACGGTGTCACCCTTCCATGCGACGTCCTTGGTTACAGAGAACCGAGGAATAGGGACGTCGTTACGGCCAAACAACTGGAACGCATACTTCTTGTTACTGATGAACGAGATATCGACGAATTGATTCAAGAGCCGTGAGGCCCCGATATCACGTTCTGGGCTACTATGCCCCCAGTTAATGACTACATCGCCTGTACGGGGCTTATAGGCCCCTCCCTGGACGCGTAGGACCCTGCCTCCTAGGGCGTTGGCAATGGCCCGGGCACTCTTCGAGCCTTGCTTGTAAGGATATACGTAATACCTCAAATTTCTTCTC
>JAYVYE010000099.1:0-1858 GCA_043784545.1 Candidatus Microsaccharimonas sp. | reverse complement strand
ACGGGTTATCAAGGTCTTTGGCCCACGCGTCATCCCCGTTCTACATAAGATTTTAGGCAACCCAGAAGCGATGGCTAATTTTGTCTATGCTAACAGGTTAGGCAATGGCAATGAGGCCTCTGGCGATGGCTGGCGCTACCGTGGCCGCGGCTTAATCCAACTGACAGGCTTTGATAACTATTACCGCTATGGCTTTAGTAAAAATCCTGACCAGCTCGCGACCAATCCCAAAGCCATGTGTGAGGTCGCGGCTAAGTTTTGGTATGACCGCGGCTGTAACCAACTGGCGCTAAATGGTGATGACGATGGTGTGACCTATAAAATCAATGGCCCTGATATGCTCGATAAAGAACACCGCCATGATTTAACCTTGTTGTATTTATCTAAAAATGTTTAACGAACTGTACGTTTTTTGCTATTTCATCGACACATTTTCATGATGTGTCGATAGTTAAGGATTATATGAACACACCAATTTTACAGACACATGCAGACAATTTACAAAGTTTTAGCTTAAACGACTTGGCGCAGTACACCAGTGAAGGCAGTTTTTCGCCCAATGCCTCAAAAGACTTTCGCTTGTTTTATGTGGGTCGTGATGACGTGCATGACATCTTGAAGCATGTGTTAAGCCGCGCCAATGTCTCTATTTATTTGAATATGTTCGGCTATGATGATGACGAATTAAACGACATTCTGATGACCAAGGTTTTAGACAAAAATGTAACCGTGATGATTACGCTGGACAAGTCACAAGCAGGCGGTGTACATGAACGTAAATTACTTGATGCAAACAAAGCACGAAATCTTGCTGAATTTAATACGCATTTTGCTATTGGCAACAGTGCAACCCATCAAATTAGCCACACCAAAGGCTTTGTCATTGACGGCCTTATCGGCGGCGAAGGTTCAACTAACTGGAGCGGCAGCGGGGAAGGCATCTTTGTAGTAAAAGGCAAAGCAGGCGGCACAGGATTCAAAGCGCAGAACAACACACAAACGATATTCACTTGCCCTGATGCGATTAAACGCTTTCAAGCGCAACTCATTAACGAGCATTTGATTGCGAAAGCACAAAGCCTGAAATGAAATATTTAATTTGGACGCTACTATGGCCTGTGATGTTTGCCGTTGGGCTACTGGCGCGGCTTTTGTCACCGATTGCTTGTTTATTTATCGTTAAAAACCCTTATGGCCGCGATATTCTAGCACCATGGCTATCGTGGTTCGATACCTTCGATAACCCAACCGATGAATATTGGTACGGTGCTTACCCTCTGTCTAAACATTTTACGCAAACGCAATACGATAATTCGGCCATTTTGCGCTGGTTTATGCGCTTGCTCTGGTTGCAGCGCAATGCAGCTTATGGCTTTAACTACAGTGTTGTTGGCATTGCTGCTAATAGTCCACTGGCATGGCAGTATCAAGCACACATTGCTTTATGCTTTGGCTATTACAATAATGTTAATATCGGCTGGAAAGCCCACCATGGCTTTGCAAAGTTGATGTATGCTGGGCGTATTCTTGGACTTAGAAAATATACTGTAAGGGATAATAATGTTTAATTTACTCTCGCCATTTAAGCTTTATGCCGCCCTAGGGGCTGTTTTAATCCTGTCGGTAATAGTAGGTGTTCACCTCTACCACGATAGGGGCGTACGCATTGAGCGCGATACGGCTGTCAGCGATTTAGCCAGCTATAAAAGCCAAGTAGAGACCGAAACGGCTAAACGCAATGCTGAAAATGCAGCGGCCAAGAAAATGGGCGAGCAAGTAGCCATAACAGCTAAAACCGAATATGCTGCTTTAAAGCAAAAACTGTCTTTATCTGAAACCACAACGGAACAATTAAGAA
>JAYVYE010000098.1:0-1639 GCA_043784545.1 Candidatus Microsaccharimonas sp. | reverse complement strand
TCCAGTTGTATTATCGTTTACTCCTCCAACATAACCAGCGCCCAGTCCTACGGCTGTGTTTTGAGTACCTGTTGTGTTGGCCTGAAGTGAGCCTTGGCCTACTACGGTGTTGTAATTTCCTGTTGTGTTGTTTTGAAGTGCTCCTGCGCCTATAGCGGTGTTTTGGAAACCAATTGTATTTGCGTTAAGTGCGGCTTGACCTAAAGCGGTATTACTAATACCTGTTGTATTGCCATAAAGTGTACCTACACCGACGGCGGTGTTGTTAGTACCTGTTGTGTTCGCGTTAAGCGCGGCTTGTCCGACTGCGGTGTTGTTCACTCCAGTAGTGTTGTTTTGAAGTGTGGCTTGTCCTACGGCGGTGTTGTTAGTACCTGTTGTATTTGCCAAAAGTGTGGCTTGTCCTACGGCAGTATTACTAATACCTGTTGTATTTGCTTGGAGTGCGTTTTGTCCTACGGCGGTGTTTTGGTAACCAATTGTGTTTGTGTAAAGTGCGGCTTGACCTACAGCGGTATTAGTATTTCCAGTAGTGTTGTTTTGGAGTGCGGCTTGACCTAGGGCAGTATTTTGAACACCTGTGGTATTTGCGTTAAGTGCGGCTTGACCTATCGCGGTGTTGTTGATACCTGTAGTGTTTGAGGTAAGTGCGTTTACGCCTACGGCTGTGTTGTTGATTCCGATTGTATTGGTTGCGAGTGCGGCTTGTCCTAGGGCGGTGTTGTAAGAACCTGTTGTATTTAATAAAAGTGAGGCTTGACCTATGGCAGTGTTTTGTACACCTGTTGTATTTGTTTGTAATGAGCCAACACCCATGGCTGTGTTGTTAGTACCTGTTGTGTTCGCAAAAAGTGCGCTCACGCCTAGGGCGGTGTTTTGGGTACCGATAGTATTATTTTGGAGTGCGCTCACGCCTACAGCGGTGTTATTGGCACCTGTTGTATTGTTATAGAGTGCGCTCACGCCTAGGGCGGTGTTTAAAGTACCTGTTGTATTTGCGTTAAGTGAACCTTGTCCGACTGCGGTGTTTTGGGCACCTATTGTATTTAATTGAAGTGCGTTCACGCCAACGGCGGTGTTGTAGGCACCTGTTGTGTTGTTTTGAAGTGAAGCCTGTCCAACTGCTGTGTTGTAATTACCAGTTGTGTTTGATAGAAGTGAAGCCTGTCCTACAGCGGTGTTTTGGATACCTGTCGTGTTTAATTTCAGCGCGTTCTGACCTACAGCGACATTGTTAGCCCCCGTAGTATTAGACGAAAGCGCAGATAGATCAGCAGAAACGGCAAGGTTACTCGCTACTGCACCAAGTCCTAAAGTATTCGAACCTTTATTGGTGAGCGAAGTAAGGTCTTTGTTGGTGAGGGCGACAGTAGCGGCGTTCTTAGTAGCATCGGAAGTATTATCAACGCTACCTAGACCGACATCTCCTTTAACGATTCCCGTAGGGGTGTTGATAACTGGGGAGGTAAGGGTTTTATTGGTGAGGGTTTGTGCCCCAGTTAAAGTTGCTAGTGACGTCGGGAAGGTATTAGTAACGGAGGTGAGGTCTTTGTTGGTAAGGGTCTGGGCATCTACATCACCCGATACCGCCCATGTATCTGCGGCAATCTGGGTAAGGTTGACTGCTCCATTTGTTTTG
>JAYVYE010000097.1:0-1701 GCA_043784545.1 Candidatus Microsaccharimonas sp. | reverse complement strand
GTCCACTTCGTACAGGAGACACTGTTTGCTTAAGCCTTTGGCTTAAGTAGGTCCAATTATGATTGATGCACAGGAATATACAGCCTCTGCTCAGTATGGTTTCACAAGAGGCGAAGCTTTCTCAAACCTAACTGCGATCGGTGTGTCACCTACGGCTAGTGCCGTAGGTGGCCCTCCGTTGGATCATCACGCGTTGGGGCATAGGAATCCTATGTTCTGGCTACTCATCCTTGTTCTGTTGTTTGTGGGATACGTCGGATTCCTATTTGACTTTCAGATCAAGAAGATAGGAGCGTTCAGTATCAAGGGTGGTTCAAAGAACTAAGTTGCCCAAGAAGACGTACGTACCAGTACCTCCCCTGATAGACCCATCTGTAAACGCTAAGGAAGCTCTTGATGGAGCAGTTAAGAGACTGGACGACCTACGTGTTCTAAGCACGGCGCACAGTACAGAGATACAAACCTTAACTACCGCTCACGTTAAGGAAGTTCTGAATATGCGTACCGCTCATCTTCACGAACTTCGTATCGCTGAGAAGGAGCGGATTGATAATATCCGTTCAGTAGACGTTGAAGCGGTAGGTAGGGCTGCTGATGTTTCTGCTACACAGGCAACTACATTGGCAGCGCAGGTCACACAGTCCGCCGAAGCCATGCGTAATCAGGTTGCGTCCGTTGCAACTGCTATGGCCCAAGCTCTTACGGCAGCTTTGGAACCGATCACTAAAGCCGTGGATGAATTAAGACGTTCACAGTACGAACTACAAGGTCAACGCCTTGGTAAGAGTGAGAGTGGTATCAGTATTCAATGGGTCATTGGAACTGTTATCGCTGGATTGGGATGCTTGGGTTCTACCTTTGTAGCTTTCGCATCCGTAATTACTCTCATCTTCTACATCGTCTACCGTAGATGATTCCTCATCGCAAGGTAGTAGTAGGAGCTATAGCGGGAGCTATGGTTACAATCGGGGTATGGTTGCTTGAGGTACTAGCCCACATCGAGCAACCACCCGAGATAGCCGCAGCGGAAGTTGTGGTTGTCTCTGCTATTCTTGCCTACTTAGTACCGGAGAAAGATCAGGAAGGAACATGAAGCAAGGTATAGAAGAATTCTCCATGATAGTCATACTCTTTCTAGTAGCCATCTTTGTGCTAAAGATCGTTAGTACGGGTGGTAGTAAGGGTGGATGGGATTGGGTGAAAGCTAAGTTCAGCGTAGCTAAGGCTAACTGATGCCAGCTACAGGTATCCTCCTAATCCTACTAGCAGTTTTCGTCTTGATAAACCTGTTCAACGGCAACTTGCCAGACCTGTTTACCAAGAACGCTACGATCACTCACACACCAGCACCTACAGTTACGCCTACCCCCCTCGATGGTGGTACTAATCATCCTCCAACTAAAGGACCGTTCTAATGGCAGTCTTGCATATCAAGCCGAAGACAAAACGTAAGACTACTTCCGACTATCCAGAACATATAGGTGCGAAGAAGGAAGCTGGCAATCAAGCTCGTAGGACTGAGAAGGTAAAGGGCGAAGTAGCCAAGGACGTTAGTACCCATAGGCTTGGTATTGACAGGGAGAAAAGGACTGCTGCTACCGCTGACTATGGAATGAAGCGTGTCGCCCTTGGGCTCATAGGCGACCAGTTCACTCATGCCGTCGCGCCGCAGATCCTGAATCAGCTGGGTGCCGGAGGCGC
>JAYVYE010000096.1:0-2721 GCA_043784545.1 Candidatus Microsaccharimonas sp. | reverse complement strand
ATTCGACCCTAGAACTCTGGGAGTAACTGCAATCGAAAATGCGCGTCAGTGGGGTAGTGGTGAGTGGTCGAATAAAGCCATGATACCAGCACTGACTAGGTTGTAGGGCCAGCAGGTGACTTAGGTACATACCCAAAGCACCGTGGCTGGCACTCATATATGCACTCTTAAACCCATTAAGCACTCATATATGCACCTTTAGGCATAACCTATACATGGGGGTGGTGGATGTATAGGATACGGAACAAACCTATACAATCCGAGTGGTGTAACCTTTAGGATGTGTAGGCGTTGTGGGACGACAAAATCCCCCACCTTGGTGAGTACACCAAAGCAGGGGATAAAGGTCTTAAAACGCCCTCTGAGGGCTTCTAATGGGTGTCTGAGGTCATGCTACAGAACACCGCGTGATTGGGGAATTACAGACTAGCAGATAGGGAAGCCGTGGTTTTCCCTGCTGGAATCATTTGCTCGCCTTCTACGCTCTGAAATGAGCGTGTAAATCTTCCAAAATGGGCATCCTAGCCGATAGGCACAGGTGCGGTTTCCACGCTAGGAACTTGTACTGGCTCACTGGCAACTGGAGCCTGAACTGCCAACTGAGCCTCAAGGAACTTTGTAGCCTCATCAGAGGCAAATTGGAGTTCTGGCTGAAGGTGTGGGTACTTCTTAACATAGCGCCCGTACAGGGCCTGTATCGCTGGTATAACGGCAACGGCGAGTACTCCAAGGAGGGTCATGCGGTCAAAGCGTAGTTGATGCCCTGAAGCCTGAAACTTCTGTATGGCATCCCAGAGGAAGGGCATGGATACAAATACGCCCGTCTTGAAGTGTCTGAAGTAATGCTCGATGAGAGCCTGATTGATTGGGAACATTGTTAATCTCCTATCGAAGAAGTGGGATAAAGAGCGTGAGTGTAACTGCGAATAGTCCTATGGCAATGAGGTTGAGTCGTCCTACTGCTACATTGAACGAGGCGAGCCCGAAAGCCAGGACTGCTATAAATATGAGTACGAAATTGATTGTGATGTTCATGGAAGTGCCTTCCCTTATAGGTAGAGGTTGCGGTACATCAAATCGGCAGGCGTGGTGAGCCAGTTGGGTTTGTCGCTGATAGGTCGCCCGATTGCCTCAGACCAAAGGTGTGCAGCAAATCCTGAGCAGATGAACTTGGCAGATTTCTTCATGTACCTTGACATGAAATGGTCGTTGGTGACATGAAGGATGCGAAGTGCAATAAGGGCGATAGCCAAGAGTGAGTACCCCTCTTTGAGATGCTTCATACCCTCTGCGACAATAGCCGCGCCCTCTTCGTCGGTGAACACGTCACGGTTCCAGGCGATCTTGCACCCATCATATCTGGCAAGTGGGCTAAGGACGATTCCTTTGCTCGGTGTCGCTTCCAGCACCATCCCGTTTCCAGCATAGACGACAACGTGATCGTCCTTGCAGTCCGTTCCCAACTCGATAAAGTAGCCGAAGAATGTGCCAGTCTTGAGCGTTCCGTACTGTCCAGGGCGAGGCTGATAGGTCACAGTGCTACTTTCGGCATGGCTAGTTTCATTCTTGCAATGCGGTATCTAACTTGCAATGCTGTCTCTACAATCTCGAAGTGCATCTCGTCCTTGAAGCAACCCCTGCCGTAATCCCCGCCCCACCTGAGGCCGTACTTTCTGATGAGGAAGTGGAGTCTGATTACCTGTAGTAGGTGGAATGTGCCAATCTTCTTCCAAGGATGGAATACTGCATTGATGTCAAGGGCGGTACCCGAGCCGTGATTGGAGATGATAGGACTTCCAGGGATAACAATTGGGCTGGCATATCCCCAGTCATCGTAGGTTCCCGTATCTATCTTCTCAATCTTAGCATGAAATTCTCCTGCGAAGTTGATGAGGATAGGTGCTACACCAGAGGCACAGGAGAAGTATCTATGCGCCCCTGGAACCTGATAGTTGTGTATGCCAATCACGTTCCTGTCTGCGCTGGCTAACCAGCCATTTTGAGAGTGTAAAATCATGTATGCCTACTTATGTAGTAAGAAATAAAGTGATGTGATGTAGAGGACTGCCGTGACGATAAGGACGAGGCGCGTCAATGGAGTCCACTTTTGGTCGTTCTTGACGATGAGTGCGGCATCGGCATCCTTGAGAGTGGATGCAACCGTACCTGCTAACTTGTCCCTTGCCACTGCCTCCAGTTGGAGGGTATGAACATCCGTCTTTAACTTCTCAACGTCCACCTTCACGTGGGTCATGTCCTTGGACATGTTCTCATTCTGATACTTAATCAGATTGATGGTTCCCTCGATACGAGTTAATTGGACTGCTGATGGTTCGGTCTGGGTATCTAGGGGGGCATCGTAGGTCATTCTCAGCGCCTTTCGGTTATGTGGTTAGATAGGGTCATCGGATTTGACATTGGCAGTATTCCCTACGTTGTTGATGATTTATGAGACTGTGCGGATAGTGCAGTACAAAATTCCCCCATCGCCCGAGAAGCGATGGCTAGGTGGGCTTGTTCTCTGATAGGAAAGGGACTCGATAAGGCAACGTACCTGCTCGCCTGTGGTGAAGTCCTGCATGATGATAACGTCGCCGTCGGACTCGATAACCTCTAGTGCTAGGTTGTTAATCTCAGCCAGTCCCTCAGAGCCAGTCTCCACGTTGTAGCGGTCTTTCACATAGTCGAAGTTCATAAGTGGCATGGAGATAAGACGTTGGC
>JAYVYE010000095.1:0-2337 GCA_043784545.1 Candidatus Microsaccharimonas sp. | reverse complement strand
GCTGAAACGTCCACCAGGCACAATATAGGTATGCGGTAGTGCAATCAGTGATCCGCGGTCAATTCGATTACGTCGCTCTAAATAAGGCCACAAACGATCAATATGCGTTTCGATGCTATCCCCATCATCTACAATATACGGATCTTTTTTATGTACCGTTGTTGAAAGGTCGTAAAAATGGTGGCCAACAAATTCTCGTAGGTCGAACAATGGGTCAGCCTTTAATAGGCGATACTCTTGCTGGATCATACTGATACGTTTTTTTGGAATCAGGTCTAAAAACGTTTTACCGTCGGCATAAATTTGCTGATTTTGGACGTCACGAAAAAGATCGCCCAACAGTTCATCTGGACTTCTTTTTGAACGTATTAAAATTCCCGCGGTTTTTACGAGTGAAGATTTTATCGGATCCATGTTTATGTTGCGCACCATCTACGTCCAAGTATACCCAGTCATCAAACCGGCGCAAGGCTTGTGGCGTATATTAATTAATTAACTACTGATTTTTTTGTGAATTGCGCTTGCGTTGATTAGGGTCAAGGAATCGTTTTCGAAGACGGAGTGACTTTGGTGTTACTTCCAAAAGTTCATCGTTTTCAATAAAGTCGATTGATTGTTCAAGGCTTAGGTCGGTATATGGCGTCAGCTGAATCGTACCGTCGCTTGATGACGTACGCATGTTCGTTAATTGCTTGCCACGACAAACGTTGACATCGAGGTCGCCGCCGCGGTTGTACATCCCGACAATCATACCTTGGTAAACAGTCGTTCCAGGACCAACGAAAAGTTGACCACGGGCTGATGCATTATCAAGTGCAAATGCTGTCGTCGCACCGGCTTCGGTAGCAATCAGTGCACCGTTACGAGTTTGCTGTAGCTTTTGACCAACTGGTTGATAGCCATGAGGTAACGTGTTCATGATAACCGTTCCTTTGGTTGCTGTCAGCAGAAGGTTACGAAGACCGATCATCGCCCGAGTTGGAATAATGTAGGTAGATCGAGTAGCACCACTACTGGTTTGTTCTTGCTTGACTGGGATCGCACGGCGTGTACCAAGTTCTTGACTGACAGCGCCAAGGAATTCACCACCAACTTCAATCAATAGCTCTTCGACTGGCTCTTTAGTTTCGCCGTCTTCTTCAATTGTTACGGCCTGAGGACGACCAACTTCAAATTCAAAGTCCTCACGGCGAAGTGTTTCGATGAGAACGGAAAGGTGAAGCTCACCACGTCCAGACACAACGAAGCCGATTCCTTCTTCACGAACGCGAAGTGAAACGTTTGTTTCAGTTTCTTGGCGAAGACGCTCACCAATTTGACGGCTAGTGTTAAACTTTGCTTCTTTGCCCTTGAGTGGGCTGGTATTAGGACCAAGGTACATCGAAAGTGTTGGTGCTTCGATATCAATGACAGGAAGCGCGTCAGGATGCTCTTTGTCAGTAATTGTTTCACCAATTTTGGCATCAGCAATTCCGGTCAAAGCGATGATGTCACCAGCACCAGCTTCGGTGACTTCTTCACGTTGCAAACCACGGTATGCAAATAATTTTTCAATTTTCGCGGGTGCGATTGTACCGTCACGCTTGATAAGAACCAATGGAGAAGACTTGCTGATCTTGCCCCGAGAAATACGACCAATAGCGTATTTTCCAAGGAATGAATCGTAGTACAAAGACGTCACCAGCATTTGGAATGGTCCATCAACGTTTACGGCCGGTGCGGGAATATCATTGATAATTGCGTCAAAAATTGGTGTCAAGTCAGTGTGAAGATCAGTATTTTCAGGAAGTGTTGTCCAAGCTTTACCTTCGCGGCCAATAGCATAGTAGACAGGATAGTGTAGTTGGCTGTCGTCAACTGCAAGTTCCAAAAATAGGTCAGCTACTTCGTCTTCAACTTCAGCGATACGTCGTGACGGCTTATCAATTTTGTTGATAACAACGACTGGCTTTAGACCCAGTTCGAGGGCTTTTGACAAGACAAATTTTGTTTGAGGCATCGGGCCTTCTTGGGCATCAACAATCAACAGCACACCATCAGCCATGTTGAGGGTTCGTTCGACTTCTCCAGAAAAGTCAGCGTGTCCCGGTGTGTCGACGATATTGATTTTGTAGTCACCGTGGTAGACAGCAGTTTGCTTGGCAGTAATCGTAATACCGCGTTCGTGTTCTTGGTCACCACTGTCCATAATCAGGGATTGTTCCATTTCGGCTTGGTTAGAGCGGAATGTGTTACTTTGTTTCAAGAGGCCATCAAGCAGCGTCGTCTTTCCGTGGTCGACGTGAGCAATAATGGCAACGTTGCGAATGTATTTTGGGTCTTTCATAAAAATATGCC
>JAYVYE010000094.1:0-1520 GCA_043784545.1 Candidatus Microsaccharimonas sp. | reverse complement strand
TACACTAATGAGTGCTGAGTCTGTCGATGCAGCAGTCTCCAAAGCAACTCCTGTCGGTGCAGACGAGATTCCGCTTGCAGACTCGGCAGCAACCTTCGGCCTCAAGAAACTCACCCTGACAAATCTCGCGGTATGGTTATCGTCTCTAGTTCAGACCCTCACCAACAAGACCTTGACCGCACCCATCATCGACAACCCCGCCCTCGGCTTTGCAACAACGGTCACAGCGGCAGGAACGACGACCCTAACCGTCGCCTCTGCTCACGCGCAGGAGATGACAGGCACGACCACACAGACTCTTGTCCTTCCAGTCGCCTCGACCATGACAGCCATTGGTCAGGGCTATCGCGTCCCTAACAACTCAACTGGCATCGTCACCGTCAATTCCTCTGGTGCAAACCTCGTCTTCGCAATCCCTGCAAACACCGAAGTTACCTTCACCGTCAAACTTCTCTCTGGCACCACCGCCGCCTCGTGGGATTACAAGATCACGGGGACGGCTACGGTTTACGCGGCTTACACCCCCGCGACCGTCTACCTAGTCGCAGATGTCACCTTCACGGCATCGAGTACGTTTTATGACGGACCATCTACTGCGGTTTTAGTTAATGGTGGGGTTTATCTTATTTCAGCAGGGGTAAACCTAATAGGTGGCTCTACCAACGATCAATTCACAGGAAAAATCTGGGATGGCACTACCGTCTTTGCCGAAGCAGGTACCGTTTATGTAGGGACTACACTCGGTAGCACACTAGCGTTCCCTTTGTCCTTCCCGCCGTTTGTCTACACGGCAACGTCGACTAACGCATTGAAGGTATCGGTGGCCGCAAGTGCGGGGAATAATGGGGAAAAGATGACGCGAAACCCAAGTTTTAACTCAGCCGCGACCAACAAGGCAACCTACATCACCGCACAAAGGATTTCATAATGAGAACCCAATTCGTACAACCCGCTAAACTCGATGGTAGGCAACTTCTAGCAGAACTCAATGCTGGTGGGGTTGTTGCCACCGAATTACCAGATATAGATTCCGAAAACAACTTCTGGCTCGATATAGACCCGAAGGATGAGGCGAAAGCAACCCCAATTATCGCAGCCCATGTAGCGATTCCCTACGTTGATCCGTATGTCGCTACACGCACCTCTGGCAGAATCCACGCGCTCTCATTGGGGTACACCCAAGCACAGACAGAGGTGTTATTTCCGTGAATATCTTAATAAGTAACGAGAACCAAATCGCCCCAGGTGACTTTGCGACTAGCGTCAAAGCAACGCAGATTGCGGCGAGTGACTTCATGGACAAGTGGGGCAAGGGCGCAGTAACCCTCACGCAGGACGCTACGTTGCCCTTTGATATGCGGGTACACGTTACCAACCAGCATCGTCATACGGGGGCTAAGGGATACCACTGCGTAGAGAACGGGATTCCGACTGCCTACATCTCGCCAGCAGCAAGCATGAACAAGTTGTTTGGAACCTACTACAAACCAGTCATGTCCAGAGGCAAAGTCCTATTTCCT
>JAYVYE010000093.1:0-2120 GCA_043784545.1 Candidatus Microsaccharimonas sp. | reverse complement strand
ACGAGTCTGGAGAGAGGGTAAACAAACAACATCAATCACCCAAGCGATCCCGGCCACACATCAAATTGTCTATGACGCCGACCGACCATTTGACTACCGAGTACTGCAAAGCAAAGGAGTACCAGGTGCACGAAGTATCGCCTACCAGGTTGAGGTAAAAGACGGTGTTGAAATCTCGCGGCTAGAAATCGCTAATATTATCACCCTGAATGCTACGAACGAGATTGAAGTAATAGGTATTCATAATGACGGCACCGGCCTGACACAATCGAAGGGTGCTCAGTTTTGGACTGATAGCAAAGGTGTTTCGCACCGTGAAACCTACTATGATTTGAATATGAGCGTTGTCATGCAAAGCTGTGGACAAGGTGGACGCTACTCTGTCCGACCAGATGGCGCAAAGGTCGACAGTCAAGGCTATATTATTGTGGCCGCAAATTATTCCAACTATCCGAAATGCTCAATTGTTGAAACAAGTATCGGTCCAGCTAAGGTCTATGACACTGGTGGCTTTGCTGCTCGGTTCCCGAATGGGTTTGATTTGGCAACTGATTGGTCCAGGGCGGATGGAATTTAGTAGACAGCTTTACGGTATTGTAATGTCTGCTATGCTAAGAAGATACTAAGGAGCAATAATGCCACTAAAAGATAAAAAAGCCGACGACCAGGCGGCTGTCATCGCAGCTATTGCCGATATGCCAGAAAAGGATCGTATTGTCGGCGAAAAACTCCACGCCCTCATAACAACTAACGCGCCGGATTTGTTACCGCGGACCTGGTATGGTATGCCAGCCTACCATAATGGCAGCAAGATCGTCTGTTTCTTTCGCAGCGGCAAGAAATTTGGCGAGCGCTATATGACGCTTGGATTTAATGATGTCGCGAAACTGGACGCGGGGAATATGTGGCCGATTAGTTTTGCATTACAACAGGTAGATAGCGACGATGAAAAGAGAATCGTTGCGCTGTTAAAAAAATGTATTAAATAGTTATACCGACTGCGTTAACCATAAGAATATCTTTATTGATTGACGCATTTATATGTAGTAATATATTAGTATATAATATCTGTAAAATAAAAATATAAAAGTTTCACAAGGAACGTATGTCAGTAAAAAAACAACTTGATTCACTTCTTGCCCAAGAAATGGACAGGAAAAATTTTCTAAAGTATAGCGGAACTGTCATCCTGGGAGTTCTAGGAGTCACTACCGTCGTGGGAGCTTTGCTGGGCGGAATACACAAGCAGGAAGCGGGTCGTGCTGAGCCGACACAAAAAGGACGTAGTTCAGGCTACGGATCATCAGCTTACGGAGCCTAATAGTAGTTAGGGGAATACAGCGTGAGACTTTCAAGCCTATGAAATTAATTACTATAACATTACCCGGATTGCTATTCGCGTTTTCTTTGATAATTTCCTCGCCTGCCTACGCTGTGAATTATGATTGTGGGACCTACGGGGCGGCAGACTATAGCAGGGAGTGTGTAGACCAAACTACGACGGCTCGGTCTAACTCTGGGGAAGCTGCAACCATTGTCGGCATACCGGTTAACTGGCGGCCGCTTGTTATTTCTATTGCCGCTGGCCTGATTCTTGTCACGGTGAGCATAGTCGCATTAGTCCAGAAAAAATCCCGTAACCAGCATATGTAGTGCTAGACTGTAGCTATACATTACTTACTTGGCGTGATCACGATTGTGATAGCACTTATTGGCTTTGTCGCTGGGGCTTGTGAAAACGGCCGTATTATTACTAGTAACTGGCTTTTTTGGATTATTTTAATGTATTAACGAATATCTATTCGAATAAAAGATTCAGCTAAATCGTAACCAGCTTGCTGACCTTGTTCTTTGGCCATATCCCATGCCCAGGTTGAACCATCGAGGTCACCAAATTGACTGGTGTGTGCTTTAAGGGCGAGCATCTTCTTGTCAAACGTATCGGTGATATCAACAACGAAGTTGCTGCTATCAAAGTTAACCAGTAGCAATGTTGTTGTTTTGTGCGGTTCATAACCGGCGGCATGTAGTTCTGGGAATGTGAGGCGATCGCGGGCGAGAGGAAAGACGGCGTCAAGGGTAGCTTGGCCGGCTGCTCGATGGTCGGGGTGGTTAATGAT
>JAYVYE010000092.1:0-2631 GCA_043784545.1 Candidatus Microsaccharimonas sp. | reverse complement strand
GCTACCTTACGATTATGCTTTTTAGCTTCGTCGAGGATAACTTGCATACGGTGAATCTGAGACGAGAAACAGCTCAGGATGAGGCGGCTTTCAGGATATTTCTCCATCACCTGCCCCATGCTTTCTTGGATGTCGAATTCTCCGTGTTCGTGTCCACCTTCAGATTCACAGTTGGTTGATTCGTTCATCAACATCAAGATGCCTTCTTTTGAAGCAATTTCGGTCAAGCGTTCCAGGTCAAACTTTTTTCCATCAACTGGTGCGTCTTCAAAACGCCAGTCGCCCGTATCGATAACGACACCCAGTGGTGTGCGAATAACAACGGCTGTTGCATCTGGGATGGAGTGGTTCACGCGGACTAGTTCAATACTAAAGCTGTCACCTAGTTGAACGCGTTCGTGGGCTTCGGGGTCGAGAATGTTGTATACAGGTTCGTAGCCACTGGTTGCCTCTTCCATTGTCTTTTGGACCATGGCAAGGGTAAATTTACTTCCGTAGACTGGTGCTGGAATCTTGTCGATGATGTGACGGAAAGCACCGATGTGGTCAAGGTGTCCGTGCGTAAAGACAATGCCACGAATTTTGTGTTTGTTCTCTTCAAGGTAGGTGATGTCAGGAATAATATAGTTAATACCTGGGTAGTCAGAGCCTGGGAACAAAAATCCCATGTCGATGACGATGATGTCATTGTCATATTCAATCGCCATCATGTTCTTGCCGATACCCATTTCGCCTAGTCCACCAAGTGGAATAATGCGCAGTTTCGGTCCGTTTGTGCGAGGTTGTTTCTTTTGTTCAGCCAGACTGTACTGGTGACCGTCATACCCATTAAAGACCGATTTATTTACCGGAATGTTAATAATATGCTGTGAAGCACGCAGGTTCACGCCTTCACTGGTACGTCGTTGAGCACGGAATACTTCACCACGACGGGTTTGTGTCCCAGCCAAGATAGTGTTAGTTTGTTTTGGTCGCGGAGCATTACCGTTACCACTGTTGTTGTTATTCCCGTTGTTGCTGCGAGGATTATTGCGCGGTTGTTTTGAGGCATCACCCTGTCCGGCTGATGCGAGTCTTTGTTGACCCATAGGTTTTTATTCTCCTTTATGAAAATAATTTCTTTTTTAAATAGTGTTACAAATTCAAGCTAGGAAGGCGCGTATCCGGTGTGGTGTTTCGTCCACGACATGTGCCTGTCCTGTATCAAGTGATTCTTATTATAGCAAATGGTCGGCGTTTCAACAACACAATACCCCTGAAAGACTCAGCAACTAGGTATTGACATGTGTTAATTATGTATTATAATTAACAGATTCTTTGCTACATCCGTACGCTGAGACGATACCTTTAGGAGAAACTATGGAAGTGATACGTTACGTACTTATAGTCATCGCAATGATCATAGTCGCATGCGGTATTTTCACGATTGCAGTCAAGATAGCAGATGCCAGCAACCGCCGACATAAGGCGGCCGATGCCGATTTGGACTATTCACAAGCCATTGCAAAAATGCAGTTCAAGTTATGGTGGGAAAACCAAGGCTTGCCGGTCGTGAATGACTACATCGTCCACAACGGCATAGGCTCGGTCCGAGCCGAAACGATACGCCACGAGGCCAAGCAGTCCACCAATATCTTCATCATCCATCAATTGACGATGAAGGCAACGCGACACTCTGATCGACTAATTCACCGCGGAACGTTTTCAGGCGCAAGCAGGCGCAAGCTTGCCAGCGCTATCATCGCACGAAACAAGGCGGCCCGCTTGAACGAGGAAGCGTTGTCCGGCTATGGCTATGACGTTGAAGATCTGACAAAGATCTTCCAGCAATGATCACCTGATGGTGGGCGACGCTCGAGACTTTCTCGTACGTCGCCCACCCCGGTCTTCTCCAAAAAAAGTGTCAGCCCGGCCATAAGCCGGGCATATTTTTTATCTCAGCGTTCTAGCAATTTCTGCTGCCACTGCAAAATCATCTGTCAGCGTCTGGCGAAGACTGCCATTATAAAGGGCAGCGGCTGGATGATATAACGGGATAACTACCAGATCGAGTCCATCAAAACTAACCATCTGTGGCTGGCCGTGAACCTCGCCTATTTTCATATCAGGGAGAAAATAATTCAGACTGTGGCGACCAAGTGTAATGACGACTTTTGGTCGAATAATCGTTAATTGTCTTAATAGGTACGGCCAGAATGCCGCCTTTTCAACTGTCGTCGGGTCACGATTATCGGGCGGGCGATACTTTACGATATTAGTTATGTAGACATCGGCGCGCTGTAATCCGGCGCCTTCCAGCATAGCATTTAAGAATTTCCCAGATGCCCCAATAAAAGGAAGGCCAGCAAGGTCTTCTTTTTTCCCAGGTGCTTCACCAATAAAAACGATGTCGGCGTCGAGGTTACCATCTCCCATTACGAGGTTAGTTGCCTGTTTGGCTAGATCTGGGCAGACATTCTTAAGACGAATATCGGAGGCAACCAGATCAAGCTGGGTTTGTTTTTCGGCGTTCATTATCTCTTAGCCTATCAGTAGCAATGAAAAGCTACAAATTACGTGTTAATGAACGTCAGCAATAGGACGGGGTTGCTGGTTCGTTTGACCGTGGGTCCCTAGTACATTCACGACCGG
>JAYVYE010000091.1:0-1887 GCA_043784545.1 Candidatus Microsaccharimonas sp. | reverse complement strand
TCGCGACCATCATCCTCATGTATAATGGCGGGAATGACCAAAGACAACATTATCACCCTGCCAAACCCTCATTTGCGCGAAAAATCAGCTAGGGTTCATACCATTAACGAAGACGTCGTTGCTTTAGTTGATGGCATGACAGCCGCAGCGATTGATTGGGAAAACTCCCGCCCACACGAAATTAGCGCCGCTTTGGCCGCGATTCAACTTGATCACCTGTTGCGGGTGGTGATCGTTCGGAGTGACTTCGATGACAAAGATGAAAAGGGTTTTACGGCGTTAATTAATCCTGAAATTGTTAAATACGAAGGTACCTTAGTGTCCGACTACGAAGGCTGTCTTAGTGTGCGTGATGTCTATGGAAAAGTCCCCCGCTACACTAAAATACGTGTCAAAGCGGTCGACGTGCAGGGTAATGAAGTTCGTTTTAAAGCTGAGGGTTTTTTGGCCCGCGTGATTCAACATGAAATTGATCATACGATGGGCATTGTTTTTATTGATCACATCAAAGACCAGACCGAGGCGTTTTATACTTTAGACGAGAAAGGCGAGCTGCAACCGCTCGATTATAACCAACATGTCAAAAACAATTCTATTCTTTGGGACTGACCTTTTTAGCGCTGCTGCCTTGCGCAGTCTCATCAAAGCCGAATACACGATTGGTGCGGTCATCACCAAGCCCGATAGCAAGTCTGGTCGTGGACAAAAACTGACAAAACCACTGGTCAAGCAAATCGCCGAAGCCCACGGCATTCCCGTTTGGCAGCCGACAAAATTACTCGATATTAGTGACGACATTAAAGCCCTCAAGACAGCCAGTAATGAAGTCGTCGGTGTCCTCTCTAGCTTTGGAAGGATCATTCCTCAATCAATTATCGATTTGTTCCCGCTTGGCATTATTAATATCCACCCTTCCCTACTGCCTTTGTACCGCGGTCCTTCTCCAATCGAAGCTGCCATCGAAAATGGTGATCAGCAGACCGGCGTATCTATCATGCAACTCAGTGCTGAGATGGACGCTGGACCAATCTTTGCTCAACAAGTCTACGTTTTAGATGGTACTGAAACTCAGCCGTACCTTTACGAAACATTAGCCGAGCTTGGTGGTCGTATGTTGATCGAAACGTTCCCAGAGATCTTGGACGGACAACTGTTACCAACAGCCCAACAAAATAACGCGGTCTACAGTCATTTACTCCAAAAAACCGACGCCCTGATCGACCCGACCGCAATCACAGCTGTTGAAGCTGGGCGAAAAGTTCGAGCTCACCTCGATTTCCCTAAAACAAAACTGACCATTCACGGTCAGTTAGTTATTATCACAAAAGCTCACGTTTCAAATGAAGCCAGTGGCCTATCGGTCGCTTTCAAAGCTGGTCAATTCTTAATTATTGATGAATTAATAAGTCCAAGTGGCCGACGAATGTCCGGCCAAGCTTTTTCTAACGGTTACGCAGCCGACTGAGGTGGCTGCATGCTGCCAAGTATGGCATCTTTGTTCGCTAGGATCTCGACTTTGATTTCCTCGAGCGTTTTCGCCACTACGTCGCGGTAATCTGGGCGATTTACTTCGAGCCATTTAGTAGCGGCGAATTCAGCCTTAAGGCCAGGGTCAGTTGCAGCTAGATTACTGGCCTGCATCAGACGCTGAAAAACTTCATCATTAGCATAATCAGGTGCATGTGCTTGTAGCCAAGTTGCAATGACGTCTTCCTTGCGGTCGATAATTGACTCGAATTCTTCGAGTTGATCGTCAGTCATACCTTCGCTGAGGCGAATACCTACCTTGTTTTCAAGTTGGACATAGGTGTGCTGTAGGAACGGCTTTTTTTGCTCTTCAGGCAGGCTACCGAGGCCAATATCTGCTAAAAACTTATCATCTAATTG
>JAYVYE010000090.1:0-6485 GCA_043784545.1 Candidatus Microsaccharimonas sp. | reverse complement strand
CTAAAAGCGCTTGTTTTGAAATAATAGTTTTCTTCGCTGATTTGCTGATACGGAGTTTGGTGATCAGAACAAATTCCGCCCGTCGCCTGGACTTCTTTATCAGTAAAAAAGGCTTCGTGCCCCATGCAATACCAACCTTGGTACGCACCTTTGTAAATATACGGCTGTAACTTTTGCCAAATATACTGAACGGAGGCAATGTGATGATCATCAGTTGTCCGGACAAAATCAGTGTAACTCGCACCTATTTTCTTCATAAGGTTTTCAAAGTTAACATACATTTTATCAGTGTACGATTTAGGGTCAATGCCGAGTTCAGCCGCCTTAACCGCTATCTTATTACCATGCTCATCAGTTCCAGCTTGAAAACGGACCTCGTGTCCATTTTGTTTTTGATAACGTGTCCAGATGTCAGCCAGGAGGTAATCAAGGGCGTTGCCGATATGAGGCGCACCATTGACGTACGGAATAGCTGTTGCAATGTAAAGTTTCTTTTCCATGATTACTTATAATTGTATCAGATTGAGGTCCATTAAGTACTTGCATACGGTTATTATGATTGTCACCCCGTACTGTATACCTGACGTGTTAATCGTTAAGCCCATGATACACTACTGAATCTTGCGGATGCGGTAGTTATAGATGTCCGCGACATAGACCATGCCCGAGGAGTCGACAGCCACACCGGCTGGAGTGTTAAATTGGGCAGCACTCCCGGTTCCGTCGGCGGAACCGGCCGTACTAGAACCGGCTAGCGTCGTGACCACACCGGCTGCGGTGATCTTACGGATGCGGTAGTTACCGTCATCCCCGACATAAACCGTACCCGAGGAGTCGACGGCCACGCCGTTTGGGTGATTAAATTGGGCAGCACTCCCGGTTCCGTCGGCGGAACCGGCCGTACCAGAACCGGCTAGCGTCGTGACCACACCGGCTGCGGTGACCTTACGGATGCGGTTGCCGGTCCAATCAGTTACATAAACAATGCCCATTGAGTCGACGAATACACCGTTTGGAAAGTTGAACTGGGCGCTACTTCCAGTCCCATCGGCAGAGCCAGCTGTACCAGAACCAGCTAGCGTTGTGACGACGCCGGCTGTGGTTATTTTACGGATACGTTGGTTATAGAGGTCCCCAACATAGACTGTACCCGAGGAGTCGACGGCCACGCTGTTTGGCTGGTTAAATTGGGCAGCACTACCGGTTCCGTCGGCGGGACCAGCTGTACCAGAACCAGCTAGGGTCGTGACCACACCAGCTGCGGTGATTTTACGGATGCGGTTATTGGTTCTGTCCCCAACATAGACCGTGCCCGAGGAGTCGACGGCGACACCGGTTGGATAGTTGAACTGGGCGCTACTTCCAGTCCCATCGGCAGAGCCAGCTGTACCAGAGCCAGCCAAGGTCGTGACCACACCAGCTGCGGTGATTTTACGGATGCGGTTATTACTAGCGTCCCCAACGTAGACCGTGCCCGAGGAGTCGACGGCGACGCCATATGGAAGGTTGAACTGGGCGCTACTACCGGTCCCATCGGCGAAACTGGGCGTACCAGAACCAGCTAGCGTCGTGACCACACCACCATTCAGAATCGGGCTAGGCGCTTGAGCAGCAGCAGACGCCACCAAGGATGAACACGTGCCTGGTGTTGATTCCTTTTTGGCGGCCGTAACTAGAGAGTTATAAGTTTTCGAAGCGACGTTATAGGCCCGAATACAATAATCGGTAGTGTTCGCCACTACGTCGATGATGTTGCCCGAAGTAGGTGTAAAACTAATATTTGCATTCGTCCCGCTTGGTGAGTACCAAGCTACTGCCGCGCTATAGACACCCTGATTTTTTGTTCCATAACGTGCAATTTCACCATCGACTCCATCAATATCAGAAAGCACAGATTTATCACGAGCCGACTGCTGCACTCCGTTAAACGCGACCACCGAAATAGCCACCAAAATACCGATAACAATAATAACAATCAGTAGCTCTACGACCGTAAAGCCGCCAGATTTAAGTCGTTTTAAAGAATTGCTCATGTGCCATTATCTTAGCACGAGCGGTAATCAATCGACAATTTTCATGAGGGTGACCCATTGTTCGATCGATAGGGCTTCGGCTCGAACATCCGGGCTAATGTGGACTGCGCGCAGCATGGTCTCGGTGTCTTCCTTGGTCATGCCAAGGCCTGCCGAAAGACTACTGCGAAGTTTTTTACGTTTGGCCGAAAAGCCGGCTTTAACAATACGGAATAATTTCTTTTCTTCATCTAGACTGACGAGCGGATGCGGTCTGGTCTTTACAATCACAACTTGACTATCTACTTTCGGTGGTGGTGTAAAGAATCGTGCCGGCACGACTTGATCTAGCATTACTTCGGCGTAAATCTGAGCACTGACCGCCAGGATACTCATGTTTCCAGGGTCAGCCGCCAGACGAACAGCCACCTCTTTTTGAACCAGCAGCACAATTCGTTTTGGTTTATTAGCATCAGTTAATAACTTCTTGATAATTTTAGAGGTGATGTAATAGGGTACGTTGGCGACTACGATGTAGTTTTTTGGTAGTTTCGAAAGATCATAGGAAAGAATATCCTCATGAACGACCTCGAGCGTCTTTCCTGGGAACTGCCCTGGTAATTTTGCCGCAAGTTCACCGTCAAGTTCAACCGCAATGACTTTTTCGGCTCGACGCAACAGCTCACTGGTTAGTGTCCCCAGGCCTGGCCCGATTTCAAGCACGGTATCAAATGATGTAATCTGAGCAGCCTCAGCAATATCCGCCAAGATTGTTCGGTCTTTCAGCCAATGCTGTCCGAGTGATTTTTTAGGACCTGCCATCTTAATACCAGTGTGGGCTTCGGCCGTTAAATGCGCTCAAGGCACTACATGGATTGCCGTATCGTCCCTTGATGTAGTTCAGGCCCCAGGCAATTTGTGGCTGAGGATTGGTTAGATAGTCAGGGCCATAAGTGGCCATCTTGCTGGCTGGAAGTGACTGTGGAATACCATAGGCACCTGAACTTTGGTTACCGGCGGTCGTGCGCCACCCTGATTCGTTCATCCATAGCGTATATAAACATGACCACTGGTCCTCACCGTAACCAGCATTGAGCATCATCAGATGTCCCAAGGCTTGGTTTTCGGTTGGGTTAGTTGGAGTTGGAAGCTTGGCACCAATCACTTCGATTTGCTTGGTTGGTTGAACTGTCACAAGACTAGCGATTTCAGTACGCTTCACCTCTACACCATCTTGGATCTGAACTTCGTAGGTAACGTTCTTTTTACCAATCACACCCGCAGTTTGGATAGCCTTGTAGCCATAGTCGTGATCAGTGTCACGGATTTGTTGTGTTTCGAAGGCAACTGGCTCTTCGGATGTAATAGTTTGCTTGCCTTCACGCCAGACGCGAACTTCAGTTCCGGTTATTATTGGGTCAGTCAATGCCAGCGAGACGCGGTCATTTGCACCCAAGCTGATGGCTTTTTCTTTTAACATACCTTCAACAGTCGTTGCCTGGGTGCGCGCTTCTGATTTCGTACCGTAGAGCGTAAACCCAAAGGGTGTTGCTCGTTTAATGGTGAGTTCTAACCCGGCACCATTCGAAACTAAATCATTTGAACGACCCAAGGTAGTTGTATCTTCTGAGTACAACGCAATACCGGCATATTTAACAATCTGTTCAGCCGTTTGATAAGCAGTAATAATTTTCTGGTGGGTTGGGCCGTCAATCACCGTGACAGGTCGGGCCCGATAAATGTTAATTTGGTACTCACTAGCTACTAACTTTTGGGTGACGGCGGGCTCAATTGCATCGTGACTGTCAAGCGTTATTGCCGCCTCTTTCAAAGCGTCGCCAATCGTGTCTGCACCGCTAAGCATGACCTTGTCGGTTCCCCGATCATGAATGGTAATCAGTCGACCAGAACCGGGCGTGGCGTAGGCGCGTTGGTGAACAAAAAAGACAATACTCCCAATCAAAAGCACAGCGACAGCAATGCCAACGCTCCATATCAAAGTTGATGTGGTGGATTTAGGAAGATTTCTTATCATAAACAGTTGTATACACTTCTACTCGTGTAGTCTTATTATACCAAATAAAGTCTTTAATCAAAATTAAATAGCTAGAGCTTTTCGAGGTGAGCATACTCGGCATTTAGTTTTTTTGTCTGCCCATTTGAAAAATTAATCGTCACCGCCATACCATCAACATCGATAACTTCACCAACTCCAAAAGCCGCTGATCGTACACCGTCTCCGACTACCAAACCAATCTCATCACTATAGAAAGGCTCCTCATCGCGAGTTCCCATAATGGTCGGGTTAGCTGACATAGTAGCCACCTGGTCACCCATATCCGTAATAAAGCGCGACATTGGGTTATAACTTCGTTGTCCAAATTGCAAACGACTATACGTATAGGTCAAGTGCAGCTCTTCGCGGGCTCTTGTCATACCGACATACGCCAAGCGACGCTCTTCTTCAAGTTCAGCTGGTTTAGCGTCAAAAACGCGGGCGTGTGGGATAATCCCCTCTTCCATCCCGACGATAAAGACAACCGGGAATTCCAAACCTTTAGCAGCGTGGAGTGTCATCAAGGTTACTTTCTGGCCATCGGCCGAATTGTCAGCACTCGACATCAAAGCAACTTCTTCCAGGAAATCAGGCAAGGCACTAAACGTCTGCGCATCTGAAAGCAAAGAACCTATATTGGCCTCCCTATCTTCGGCTTGTGGCGTACCATCCAAAATATAATCGCGGTAACCAGTGGCCGAAAGAATTGCTTCAATAAGTTTAACCGGTGAAGCAGTTTCGACTTTGGCTTGAATTGACTTTAAGGCTCGACCAAGTGACCCAAGACCTAATTTTGCTTTACCAGTAATTACGTTTGTTTCTTCGATATGTCCTAAGGCTGTAATGATGTCAAAACCGTGTTCTGATTGCCAATTCAAAAACTTTTCAAGACTGGTTGCTCCGACACCACGGCCTGGTACGTTAGCAATACGAGTAAAACTCATTCGATCATTCGGCTGATATACGAGACGAAGGTATGCAATAACATCTTTGATTTCTTTGCGGTCATAGAACCGGACACCACCAACCAATTGATACGGCACGCGCAACTGTAAAAAAGCACGTTCCAAAGTGTAGCTTTGGGCGTTAGTTCGATAGAGTACAGCAAAATCGCCAAACGATCGAGCTTTCATTTGGACATGTGTTGCAATGCGCTCACCGACCAAGCGGGCTTCTTCGGCTTCGTCGTAAACTCCGTGGACTTGAACTGGCGACCCAGGACCTTCGGCTGTCCACAATTCTTTGTCGGTGCGCTGGGTATTCTTTGAAATTACATTATGGGCTGCTTCCAAAATGTTACCCGTGCTTCGATAATTTTGTTCCAGCTTCACAACTGTTGCACCGGGGAAATCTTTTTCAAAATTTAGAATATTAGTAAAGTCGGCACCTCGCCAACTGTAAATTGATTGCCAGTCATCGCCAACGACACAAATATTTTTGTCATCATTGATCAGCAGCTTTACGAGCTGGTACTGGGCGGCATTTGTATCTTGGTACTCATCGATAAGAATATGTATAAAATTTGTACGCCATTTTTGGCGAATGTCGGGCGAATCGCGCAGTAGGCGTACGCCATCAAGCAGCAAATCATCAAAATCAAGTGCCCCAGCCCTGATACGCATTTCTTCGTAACGCTGATAAATTTTGGCAACATTTTTTTGGTATGGATAGGCCGCGGCAGCTTCATATTCATCCGGAGTTTGCATGTTGTTTTTAGCGCTCGAAATAAGGCCACTAATTTGCGATGGCTTCATTTCTCGATCTGTTAAAGCAAGCTGTTTCATTGCCTGTTTAACCAGCGATTGTCGATCATCTTCGTCGTAAATAACAAAATTTCGAGCAATACCAATCGCATAACCGTCCATGCGTAGTAGCCTGACGCAAATACTGTGAAACGTCCCCATCCAGGGCATAAAATCACGACGATTACTTGCCTGGTTTAATAATTTTCCCAACCGTTCCCGCATTTCGCGAGCGGCTTTGTTAGTGAAAGTTACTGCTAAAATCTGGCTTGGCCAGACCCCCTCATTTGCAATCAAGTGGGCAATCCGGTGGGTCAACGTTTTTGTTTTGCCACTTCCAGCGCCCGCCAAGATAAGCAGTGGCCCGGTTGCAACTTCGACCGCTGTGGCTTGTGCCTCATTTAAACCCTCAAGTAAATCCATTACTTCCTATTATAGCCCCTTTATCGGTGACAGCCTAGGCTTAAACGCTGGATTACAGCTGTGGAAGAACAAAGAAGTAGACAGCTGCTCCGATACCACCACCGGCTAGGATAAGCGCAGCAATCCAAAGAATAATTGGTCCGCTACCGTGTTTTTTCGGTTGATGCACAAGCGCTTGGTGGTAAGCGTCAGTGTCGTAGATAGCAGCCGTTGGCTCAGAGGTCGTACTAGCTTGTTCGGTATATTGCTGCG
>JAYVYE010000089.1:0-1724 GCA_043784545.1 Candidatus Microsaccharimonas sp. | reverse complement strand
AGGGTCTCGGGGTTTTTTTACATAGGAGCTAAGATGGCAAAAGCACTTCCAGCGCATTATGTAGCTGTTAGGTCTATAGTTCAATCAACGATGCAACTTCCAGGTGCGGGGTATGATGCTCTTAGACGCGTTAACGAATTGCTTGCAATTCAATCCCGTCCAGGTCCTGGTCCTTGGAGAGTTATGTATGACGCATTGCTTCCTATCTATCTACTTGCTATGCAAAACGGAGTCGCGAGTACAGATGTTTGGGAAGACCTGATCTTCAGAGCGAGGACTGGTAGTCGTATCGCTTAAAAAAGCGTAACATGATTTCACTCTTAAAAAACCCAGCTATGGCCCTAAAGGCTTGGTTGGGTTTTTTATTGTTCAAAAAAAAGCGTAACATGTTCGGGCCTTTCTTTTTGCAGGCTCTAAAAAGGCCCAGATTGATATTTTAACTTATTTTTTAAAGCCTTCCGTTTCTTTCAGTTTTGCCATTAACCTACCTTGCCAGCATATATGCTAGGCCGGAAGGCCCGTAGGGCCGCTGGCGGGCAAAACGGAGGCATTTACAATGCTTTAGCCTAAACATTACCTTCTTTAATGTCCAGCGTATGTCATTCCTTTCTTTTATTTGCCAACGAAAATGCTTTATGATAATGATAAGAGGCTATTTCATTCATACGTGGGGAATACTTCTATGATTGCTCAAACTAAGCCTATACGTGATCCTAGAATGTTTAAATTCTATTCACGCAAAGAGGCTGCTGCTTACTTAACCAAATATAACTCCTTGAAAAAGAAGTTTACTGCTAACTTTTTAGCTCAACTTGCTTACCAAGAGAAAGGACCTGACTTTTCTAGGGAAGGGACTAAAACTGTTGTATATTCTGAATACGATCTAGATAAATGGTTGCACTTGATCCAAACCTCTCTTAGAACTATGATTTAGCTTAGTTACCCTCGCGCGCCTTGCGCGCGCGCGGTTAACCCTAATTCCTTACAAAGATTACGATATCTTGTATGGGCCTTCGGCCCATACAAAGGTATAAAAGTGCTCCGGGTTTATGGTCGCCTTGCGACCATACCCTTACGCCCTTTTACACCTTTTGTCACTCCTAGAGTACAGCATTTACGCTCTACCTCCCTTTTACGCTCTACCTCCCTTTTACGCTGTCGTTAGCGTTTACGCCCTTCTTTAAGTAGAAAGAAAAAGAAAGTAAGAAAGAGGGGTTATTCTAAGAAAGTAAGAAAGAAAGTAAGAAAGAAAGAAAGAAGTAAGAAGCACGCGCACGCACGCATATACGCAGGCGCATACGTACGTGAATATAATCCCGCAAGCGCACCCGCGCGGGTAAACAAAAGCTCAATTTCCACCCTGGTATTTTAATAGTAGGCCGAAGAAATCAAAGATATGAAATACCGGCATATCAGCCATTCCGCCCTTGCGCTTCTCGACGCAATTTAGCTGGCTTATGCTATCCATCTTGAAAGGAATTGGCACATGAAACGCCTGCAATTAATTAAACGATTGGATCTTACACAACTAGCCGAGGCATTGGAAGTTTCACCAGCTCACCTATGCGGAACTGAACCCGGACGGCGCCGCACTCGCCGACGAAATCCTGAAAGTATCGAGCGCTGGCATCGGCGGGCCGTACAACGTTTTGCTGCGCAGTCCAGAGATGGCCAAGCGCACATTCCATCTGCTTGACTACCTGCGCTTTCATACGTCGGTTCCG
>JAYVYE010000088.1:0-1853 GCA_043784545.1 Candidatus Microsaccharimonas sp. | reverse complement strand
TAACAACGAGCGTAGGCAAGCTATTGATGACGGTTTACAAACTATGGGGGCAGACACTACCGGAGGTTTATATAAAACAGGCAAGATAGCTGCTGAAATTGCAGGTACGGGCGATATTGGCGGTGTATTAGGGGTTGGCGCAAAAGCAGCAGGTGCGGTTAAATTAGGCAATGCGTTAAAATCAGGTGGCTTTAGTTTAGGTGTTAATGGTGGTAACAAAGTTGTTAATGCGGCAACGCGTGTTGCTGGAGGCGCTGGTGTAGGTGGCGCCAGTGCAGCGTTAGTTAATCCTGATGATGCTGGCATGGGGGCTGTTATCGGTGGCGCCGTTCCTGGTGCAGCAAAATTGCTACATGGTGCTGCAAAAGTGATTGGAAGTGCAGGAGCTCCGCTATACGAAGGAGGTAAAAACAGGATTATTGCTGACTTACTCATGAGTAAAACAGGGGATAACACAGGCAGTGTCATCAACCGTTTAGAGCAAGCCAAAGGCAATACGGCAGGGTTTAATCCTACAGTAGGGCAGTCAGCAGATAATGCAGATTTAGCGACTATGGAACGCGTCTTTAAAGAACGTAACCCCAATATGTTTCAAGGCGTAAATGATGGACAAACCAGCGCCTTAGTCAATGCAGTACGCGGATTGGGCGGCTCTGATGTGTCAAGACAGTCTTTAGTTGATGCACGTAGCAATGCCGTGGATAATTTATACAAACAAGCGAAACAGACTACCTTACCTGTAGATGACACCTTAAATGAATTACTACAACGCCCAGCGGTTGCACAAGCGCAAAAAGAAGCAACGACCAATGCTTTAAACCGAGGCGCAACCACTAGCCCCATAACGCCTAGTGATGGCACAGCATTAACAACTGATTTAGGCAACAATAACCAATATGTTAATGGCGATGCATTGCATGAATTAAAGATGGCGCTTGATGCTGCTAAAAATCATGTTGGGGTTGGTGGTGCAAACAAAGCCCAATTAAGTGCAATTGGTGATGCATCAGGTGATTTTAATAATTATTTAGATAATGCCATACCTGCTTACGCACAAGCTAAAAATACATTTTCAACTATGTCAAAACCCATCAATCAGATGGATTTAGGTAATGCGATTGCTGATAAATATGTACCAGCAATCTACCGTGATATTCCCATACCTAATCAGCTTAACCATGACCAGTTAGCCAAAGCCTTGTATGACAATGGCGACAAAATGGCGCAGTCGGTGACTGGATTTAAAGGGGCTACGTTAGAAAATACCTTACATCCTGACAAACTGCAAGCCTTACAGAATGTTGTAAAAGATACCAATTATATCAAAGATGGGCAATTGCAAGGCAAGCCAGTTAATTCAAGTACCTTTCAAAACTTGGCTTTTAACAGCAATTTGGAAGATGGAATATTACCTAAATTAATTAAGAATTTAGCGCCAGTTTCATTAATAGGTGGCATGTTAAAAGGTGGGCGCGATTTACTTTATAGCGGCACAAATGATGCGCTACAGCAAAAACTAGCTGATATGTTATTAAGTCCTGAAAACACGGCAAACTTAATGAAAGCTAGACAAAGTCAGTTAGGCAACCAGCAGGCTTTAGCTGCTTTATTAGCAAAACCAGGCTACGCACAGGTTGGAGGGGTTGCTACTGCCCAGTAAAGCCTTGCCAAAAACCGTAAATAGCGCAAGCAATTGCAATAGCAATTAGTTTATAATACATAAAATCAGTAAATTCCATAAGTAACCCTTTAATCCGCTTCAATGCGGTTTTTACTTTTGTATCACATAATTATCAAGGAGTCAAATATGCCCCGTTCATCAGGCACCATGGTGTTGGTTGCAGGCAATCCCG
>JAYVYE010000087.1:0-1597 GCA_043784545.1 Candidatus Microsaccharimonas sp. | reverse complement strand
ACCTACAGTATACATAATACCTACAAATAGTACAGAAATAGTTATCCCCATATCATACTTGACTACAACACCTACATAAACTACACTAGTAAGTGCAGGGTAACCAACCGATAAGCAACTAATAACTAACCAGTAAGCACCCAACATGAACCCAAACACCAAGATATATAACCAAGGCATACTCCTACAACCACGTGCTAAGACAGGCAAATACAAGAGAGACTGGTCACACATGAAATACTTCTATTTTCAAGTAAAAATCCAAACCGCTATATTCTTCTACTCAGTGCTCCTTATAGCTATAGGTGGGGTATTCTTCCAGGTTGACCCTTCAAAAGCCTCTACGGGCCTCACAGCGACTTCTGTGGCTATCCCTGAAGCTGGTGTTAAGAAGCAGGTATACGAGGGAATGCTGCTTGAAATCATCCACAACGGTGAGACACAAAACACTATCGTCAAAGACGGAGAGATCTTCAGCTCCTTTGACCCAAACAGTAAGATGCGCTCTGTGTGTATGAGAATAGGGGGTAAGCGTCCTTTAGACTGTGAGAGCTACGGTCCACTTCAAGAGAAGCTTGGGACTATCCAGTACTATGCTCCTCAAGTCTATGGTCACACTGTTACTCAACAAGACGCTATGCTCATTGCTAACGATACCGCTAAGGCCGAAGACTTCTTTCTCCAGTGTTCTCTCAAGGTTGAAGGCTGTGTGTGGAACTGGACCTCAGCTAATAACAACCGAGCAATCGTTACATCTCTGATACAGAAAATCCGCCACGAGGAATAAGAGACGCTTTATCCACTTGCGGATGAAGGATGAAAGGACAGAAATAGTTTACTCTTCCCGCTCGACACGCACACTGCGCCACTAAAGAACCAGATTCCCCCTTAGGTAGTCTGGTTCTTTCTTGTTTCTGGGACATGCCTTTGAAGGGATAGGGTCGTATACGGTTATCAAAGAGTACTTTCTTGTACATATGAGTTTATTATATCTATCCAATTCGTAACTTTCCAAACTTTTCTATAGTTAGTGTCAAAGTCTGCAACGACCTCTTCTCCATAGTCTCGCACAAGGTGCAGGCGATACTCGACAGCCATTCCTTGTCCTGCTCCGTTGCAGTAGGAACATTGAAGGTGTATAAACTTCCGTTGCCATGAACGTACATTGTTAGAGCCAACGATTGCAACTGGTTTGTAGTGGCCACAGTCAGCCTTCCATCCGTTTTCAATGAGGTTTGTTTTATTGCAGGTGTAGCAGTCTTTTTCTTCTTTGTGGAGTCGCTGCCTGACTGCTTCCCACGCGATGCCTTTTTCAATAGGTGTTTTGTATCTAGGGTTTTTTGCTGGTTCAAATCCATATAATCTCCATGTATTAGCTTTAGATAATTTTACCTTCATACCGTTTCCACTTTACATCGACAGATTTCGCACAGGCCATCCTTGATTTCAAAGATTCCACTTTGAGAGCAAGAACAACAAACTTTCTCATTCATAATATGTGTTTTCTAATAATAATATTACTTGGCGAGGCCTCTTGCGGTGTCAGCCCCAAGTCGAGGTCGGTTTGCAGCGCGGCGGCCATGTCGCCGGCCTCCCG
>JAYVYE010000086.1:0-1896 GCA_043784545.1 Candidatus Microsaccharimonas sp. | reverse complement strand
AGGTTGTTCGGCTCCTGCGCCAGGTTGAGCAAGTCCGGGCATTGTCGCAGGTGCGCCTTGCGGGGCGGGAGTTGCTTGGCGGGCTTGCGCTTCGTTATGGACTTGGACGATGGCATCTTGCAGAGGGACTTTAGTTGTAGCGATTAGTTGAAATACTCGCGCCCCATCTGCGATAGGAACTGCCCCTGTGGTAAGTTGTTGGGTAAATCCCGCAAGAATGGCAGATTGAATCTGCTCTTGCTCGATCATCTCCCATTCTCTTTCAGGATCGCTAATAGTCGGGTCAAGTTCCATAAAGGAGCGTTTAGATAAAGTTCCCATCGCTACTCTTTGTCCACCGCCAGTAACGAGCCCATTGGCATCTGCCCCCGATTGAGGGTAGGAAACGATGTTGTTGTCGTTCTCAAAAACCTCTTTGGCGACATAATCCACAACGGTCTTGGTATTAGGACCAGAGGTAATGTAAAAAGATTTCTTCTCGTTGCCAAAATAAGTCTTGGCGATTGCTACTGCTCTGCGGTTCTCATGTTCTAAAGAAGTTTCTAAAATCTCTTGCGCTTCTTGAACAGGAAAGTCAATGACGGCAGACATAATCGAATCCCCGCGTTTGCCCGTTCGAACATTTGTTTGACTTTCTCCGCCCATTTCAGCTGCGATGCCACCTGTAACGCGCATACCGCGCTCTAAGCGGTCAATCATCTGCGTGCCTGAGTAGTTCGTACTCATCACGCTGTTTTCTACCTGACCGCCTTCAACGATGTTCACCATACCGCTAGAGGAAGGATGGGGCCCTGAACTAAAGCGACCCTGTTCATTGGCACGAGAGACAAGGTATCTATCGGGGAATACCGATTTGCCCGCGAAGATTAACTCGAAGGCTTGCAGTTTTGCCATCGCTAGATTCATCCCGACTAAATCATCGTAGGCTCCGCGAGGTTTATCAAGGTTAAGGCGACCAGGGGTGACAACTAGCGTCATACCCGTACGGTTGCGGGTGCGCTCTAACTCAATAAAGGGAAGTCCCATTTGGTTAGGGAAATTTGAGTCCATCGCAAGGATACAAAGAACCGTCACCTCGCTATCTTGGTATTCAAGAATAGTAAATTTATCATCAGGAGATTCGGTGGCATCTTCACCGCTACTATCAAAGCGATTGCGAGCGACCTTCTTGATAGAAAGCAGGGTTAATTGCTCAGGATAATTGACCTTAATCCATGAACGGGTGCGTTGGTAGGAGAAGATGCAGTTCTCAGGAGTCATATCGGTGGCATCATCGGGAGTTGAGGGGAAGCAAGTCAAGGGGTCGCGCAGTTGCCATTTAGCGCACCCATTTTTTAGGTCAGGGCGCAGGGATACGGGTGAGGCGGCGTACCCAATGAGTTTGCGAGAACGCAGACGGAGTTTGAGTCCCATATCATTAACATCCCACCAACCTTGATTTGCTAGACGGCGGGTACGAGCCTTATCCGTAGAATCTTTAAAGCCATCGCGCAAAGGAGGGTAGTAGATACTTGGCAAGGTAGAGGCGATACGCATGGCCGTCTGGTCGAGTCCATTAGCGATGATGTTGGCAACGGAGGATTCCTCAGAGCGATCCATTTCAGGCAAAGGAACGACAACATCACCATTGTAATTATCGCGCAGACGCGACATACGAGCGATTTCATCGCCCATAGCACCAAGGCGTTCGCGGTAGAGAGCAACAATCTGCTCTAAAGAAGGGCCGAGAGAAGGTTTCACCGCTAGGTCAAGCATTTAGAACCCCATTTCTGCCGCCCACGAAGGAACATCGGTAAATCTCGGTGGCTCAAGGGTAACATCTCGAAATAGATTTTGAGCGTTCCACACGAGAAACCAATGTGCCATTACGCAGTCATCCGTCGCCCCGTTAGGCCA
>JAYVYE010000085.1:0-20077 GCA_043784545.1 Candidatus Microsaccharimonas sp. | reverse complement strand
AGTCAAGTTATTAGTAATGCGAGTTGTACAACCAATTCACTCGGTGCAGTCATGGCAATTCTTGACGCCGAGTTTGGTGTTGAGAAATCACTCCTGACGACTGTGCACAGCTACACCGCCAGTCAAGCCTTGCAGGATGCTCCTTCAAAAGACTTGCGTGAAGGTCGTAACGCGGCTGAAAATATGGTTCCAACTAGTACCGGTGCTGCTATTGCAGTCACCAAAACGTTGCCACAACTTGTCGGCAAGTTTGATGGTCTCAGCATCCGAGTTCCGACCCCAGTCGTTTCGATTAGTGACATAACGGTGCTTCTTGGACGCGACACAACCGTAGAGCAAATTAACGAAGTATTCAAAAAAGCCGCAGCTGACCCTTTCTACCAAGGTATCCTTGGGGTAAGCGAAGAGCCACTTGTCAGCCGCGATTACATTGGTAACAGTCATTCTGGAATTGTCGACCTCTTACTTACAAAAGTAGTTGGTGGTAACCTTGCAAAAATTATGGTCTGGTATGACAACGAGTGGGGTTACAGCAACCGCTTGGTTGAACTTGTTGCTGACGTGGGAAAAGGCTTGCAAGCATAAGCCGGTAACGCTTATACTTTAGGTAGCTATGAAGATCTTTTTGGGCAGTGATCACAACGGATTCCACATGAAGGAAAAGGTTTTTGCCTATTTGGCAAAACATAATTATGATGTCGTTGATGTTGGTGATTCTACACTTGATCCAGCCGATGATTTCCCGGAATTCGCCCAAATGGCAGCCTTGAAAGTATTAGGTGAAAACGATGATGAAGGTCGCGCAATTTTATTGTGTGGTGGTGGTCAAGGGATGGCTATGGCAGCCAATCGCTTCCGTGGGATTCGGGCGAGCGTCGTCTGGGATGCTTTCGAAGCCAAGATGACTCGGAATGATAATGACAGTAACGTGTTGTGCTTGCCTTCACGGGTGCTTGAAGATAACGATGGCGCCTGGGAAGGCATCATCGAGACCTGGATGAGCACTCCTTTTGCTTCGGCGCCAAGGTTTAAAAGACGTAATGCTCAGATTGATGAGTTGTAATAATGAGTGAAATCGTACCAACTATCACAGTTGAAACGGCCGAAGAATGCAAGGAATCAATTGAACGTTTGCAGCCTTTTGCGCGCCGCGTTCACGTTGATATTAGTGATGGCGAATTTGCACCTAATTTTCTTCTTGGGGAAAATCAATTGTATTGGCCTGACGAATGGCAAGTTGATATCCACGCCATGGTAGCACGGCCAAGCGAGCACCTGGCAGCATTGATTGCTTTGAAACCAAGTTTGATTATTATTCACGCCGAGATCCAAGAGGATCGCGCGGCCCTGATTAATCAAATTAAAGCCGCCGGTATTAAAGCCGGTATCGCCTTATTACGAACAACTGTCCCCTCAACGCTGGCTGATATCATCCGACTGGCTGACCACGTCATGATTTTTTCCGGTGAACTCGGTAAGTACGGGGGAACGGCGAGCTTGATGCAACTCGAAAAGGTGCGTCTGGTGAAAGCGATTAACCCGGCCGCTGAAATTGGCTGGGATGGCGGCATTACAATTGAAAATGCTTACACATTGGCTCAGGGAAACGTGACGGTGCTTAATACGGGTTCAGCTATATCAAAAGCAGAAGACCCATCAGCGGTATTTGCGCTATTAACAAAAGAAATTAATAAACACGGAGTGTTATAGAATGAGCAAGCTAACGATTCCTCAGATAGAGCAAAAAGCAAATGACATTCGTAAAGACATTATTCGTATGCTTGAGCATGCCAAAAGTGGCCACAGCGCTGGTCCACTTGGTTTGGCGGACATCTTTGCGGCCCTTTATTTTAACATCCTTAATCTTAATCCGTCCGAACCTGAATGGGAAGATCGAGACATTATTTTTCTTAGTAATGGCCACTGTGTTCCAGTCCAATATGCTGCCATGGCCGAAGCTGGTTTTTTTGACGTCGAAGAATTACTAACACTGCGTCAGTTTGGCAGTCGCCTCCAAGGCCATCCGGAGCGCGAACGTCTACCGGGTCTTGAGAATACCAGTGGGCCTCTGGGTAGCGGTCTATCGCAAGCCGCTGGCTACGCCTACAGTTTGCAGTACATTGACGAGATTAAGCACCGCTTTGTCTATGTCGTGCTTGGTGATGGTGAGCTGAACGAAGGCAATATCTGGGAAGGGGCGATGTTTGCCGGCAAAAACAAACTATCTCAGCTTATCGCTATTATTGATCGTAATAATATTCAAATCGACGGCAACACCGAAGATGTGATGCCGCTCGAAGACCTCAAAGGTAAGTGGGAAGCATTCGGCTGGCATGTGATTGAAATCGATGGTCACAACGTCGAAAGTATTATTGACGCAGCCAGCCAGGGCCGAGCCATTACTAATCGCCCAACTGTTATTATTGCGCATACAATTCCAGGTAAAGGAGTCGACTTTATGGAATACGACTATAAATGGCACGGCATGCAACCAAACAGTGAACAGGCAAAAATTGCGCTTGAAAAATTACGAACCTTAGATGGAAAAATTACGCACGAAGGAGCTGGTGTATGAGCTACCCATTAGACCCGAATCTATTTACAGATGACATGAAGCTTGAACCGACCCGGGCCGGTTTTGGCCGTGGTTTAAAAGCAGCTGGTGAAGCTAACGAATCTATTGTGGCGCTGTGTGCTGATTTAACCGAAAGTACCCAGATGCACCTATTCAAAGCAGCTTTTCCTAAACGTTTTATCGAAGTGGGTGTTGCTGAGCAAAATTTAGTGACTGTCGCAAGTGGTATGGCCCGTGCTGGAAAAATTCCATTTACCAGTAGCTATGCAGCTTTCAGCCCAGGCCGAAACTGGGAACAGATCCGCACGACAATCGCGTTGAATAATCAGCCAGTCAAGATTGTTGGGTCACACGCTGGAATATACACCGGTCAAGACGGTGCTACGCACCAAATGCTTGAAGATATCGCTTTGATGCGTGTGCTGCCGCGGATGGTAGTGGTAGTGCCTGGTGATTCAATCGAGGCCGAAAAGGCTACCCGGGCAATTGCTGAAAACGGTCAACCAAGTTACATACGATTAGCCAGAGAAAAAACAGCTATTTTTAGCCTGGATGAATCACCGTTCGAAATTGGTAAAGCTTATGTTCTAAAAGAAGGAACGGATGTTTGTCTGATGGGAACTGGTACGATGACCTACCAACTGTTACTTGCTGCCAAAATTTTAGCCGAGAATGGCATCGATGCCGAAGTAGTTCACGTTCCAACAATCAAACCTTTAGATGAAGAAACAATTCTTGCCAGCGCAAAAAAAACTGGTCGGGTTGTCACGGCCGAAGAAGCCCAGATTATTGGCGGATTTGGTAGTGCTATCAGCGAACTTCTATCTGAAAAGCTTCCAATGCCACTGTTACGCCTAGGGATGCAAGATCGTTTCGGAGAATCAGGTCTGCCTGAAGATTTATTGAAAGCTTTTGGGCTGACTGGTGAACAAATGGCGGAACAGGTCAAAAATTGGACTGACCATACGCACCGCTATCACCAATAAGCATTAGTGCTATACTTACTGTAATACATAGAATAATAGGGGGCACACTATGGGACTTTCCATTCGAGAGATTCGCGATAATACAACGCGAGCACGACATTTGATGCAACGATCTCGCCAGCAACATTTTGCGGTTGGAGCTTTTAATATCGATAACCAAGAAACGCTTATTGCAATAGCTCAAGCCGCTCAAAAATTGAACGCACCCGTTCTTGTTGAAGTCAGTGACGTTGAAGTCAAAGCCCTTGGCATCGAAAATATTCGTGACATGGTTGATAACTATAAAGTTCAATATGGCATCGAAATATACTTAAACCTTGACCACAGTCCTAGTGTTGAAGATTGTAAACGTGCAATTGATGCTGGGTTTGAATTTATTCACATTGATATTTCACAAGCAAATCATGATGCAACAACCGAAGAAATCATCCAAAAAACCAAAGAAGTTGTAGAATATGCCAAATTTACCGGTGCATTGGTCGAGAGTGAACCCCACTACTTTGGCGGAAGTAGTAATGTGCACACCGAAAACATTGACTACGAAGAGATTAAAAAAACATTTTCTACACCTGAAGGGACAAAGGCCTTCGTTGATGCAACTGGTATCGATACGTATGCTGCGGCTATCGGAAACCTTCACGGTAAATACCCTGTGCCTAAAGAACTTGACCTTGAGTTACTCCAACGAATTCGCGACTCAATCGACTGTCAGATCAGTCTTCACGGCGGTAGTGGAACTCCACCCCACTTTTTTGAAGAAGCGGCTCGAATTGGCGTAAGCAAAATTAATATTAATAGCGATATGCGATTTGCATTCCGTGAAGAACTTGTAAAAGTGTTAGCCGAACACCCCGATGAATATGCGGTGGTTAAACTGATGCCTCAAGTTTACGGTGCAGTTCAAATTGTAGTGGAAGAAAAAATCAATGCTTTCGGAAGCGCCGGTAAAGCAGCAGTTTAAAGTATGGCCGTTCCAACTATTATTACAATCGGCAAGGCTACCCAAGACGTGTTCGTAAAAAGTTCGAATGCTTTTCAGAAACAACGTCATAAAGGTGTCATGTATGAACAACTTCCGGTTGGGCAAAAACTTGACCTAGATGAGGTCGTGTTTGCAACTGGTGGTAATGTCACGAATGCTGCGGTGACATTTGCGCGACAAGGCCTCAACAGTCGCTACATGTGGTGCATTGGAACTGATGTGGCCAGTGAAGCGATTTTACGGTCACTTGATAAGGAAAGCATAGATACCTCACACGTTATTCAAAAGGCAGAATATAGAGCAAGCTACTCAGTTATTTTGATGCTTGAAGACGGTGAGCGAACGATCCTCAATTACAAAGGAACCAAACTTCCTTCTAATACGCGCGACCTAGACTTTAGTGTCATCGAAACGGGTGATTGGCTTTACTTGTCGGCACTCGGTGATATGGACTTGCTTGAAAAGATTATTAGTCGGGCTGCTAAACATGGGGTGAAAGTAATGCTTAACCCAGCTGGTTCCGAGCTAAAGGAAGCTGCTAAACTCCGCACATTATTGGAAGATGTTGACATATTAGCAGTCAATAAAGAAGAAGCCCAGCAAATTGTTTCTGGTGAAAGTATGGAAGAGTTACTGAGACATGCCCATCACTATTGTCCAGTCGTGATTGTTTCGGATGGTCCACATGGTGCATTTGCTACTGATGGAAAAACAATCGTAGAGGCCGGAATGTACGAGGACGTTCCGGTAATTGATCGAACTGGTGGTGGTGATGCATTTGGATCAGGTTTCTTGAGCCGATATGCCCAGGGTAAGTCGTTGAAAGATGCAATGATTTTCGCCAGCGCCAACTCGACATCAGTCGTCACCAAGATCGGTGCAAAAGAGGGTATTTTACATAGTGGAGTCGTTTTACACGATATGCCAATTAAAGAAAGAGAGTTTTAGGGTGGCTAAATTTTTACGAGACTTACTAGACGCCGAAGAGCCGATATTTTCAGAAGCTTTGCGTCAATTAGAGCAGTCCAGTGGCCGCCAAGCAGCCGATACGAAGCTGATTGGCGATATTACCGCTAAGGCGCACGAGAACTTGCGTCAGATGGGTTTGAGCCCAGTGACATCAACTGGCGAGGAGGTTTACCGCGGTCTTGAAGCTCGACTAGTACAGGACATCAAGCGTTTGACTAAAAAAATCGGTGCCGAAGAGTCCGAGGATGTCCGCTACCTAGTGCCGTACATGGTAAAGGCTGCCAATGAGGTTGCATTTAACCGTAAAGTTTTCGTTATTAAATATGAAAGCGCTAAAAACCTACTTCGTCAAATGCCTCCTAGGACGCTAATGGAAAAACTTGGCTACGACGACATCGAATCGATGTTTGACCACGAAAATTTTGCCGAACTCTACACTGCACTTCGTTTTTCCGAGGGCCCGGATTGGCTGAATAAATACGACGAACTTTTTGCTACTGTAACTCCGGCGGATTACGAAGAACGTGATTTACAAATAGTTGTAATGGATCACGACAAGTATGTCGATTTAGCGTCCCACTTTGTGCAAAAGAAACTACATAACGTTACGCACACCAAAGAAATGGGTGTCATCGTAGTTGTGCCAATGCACATTAAAACAATGCGCGGCTTAGTGCTTAAGACACTCCCGCTTTTGTTCCACTACATGAACGAAGTAAAGCTGTATTCCACGTTCTTTAAACTGAAAAGTAAACAACCACATTTTGGTAAGACGGTCGTCGATACCCTTGTAGCAGACCCTGGCGACTCGAGTCAAATGGTTGGTCACAAAATTCACTGGCGAGTTATTCAGCGTTACCTGGGTAAGCACAAAGAAGACACTATTAGTATGATTGCGTTTGAGCCACACCTGCAACCAGAAGACCTTCACTGGCGCCGAGCCGAAGACCTTTTATACTCGATCGACCCTGAACTAGAGTTTTGGAAAGATCGTGATTTCGTAGGTCTAATGTATGACGGTTTCCCGGTTGCTTTCAACTTGTTTGACGTCAGCTTTGCGTATTCAAATCAGGAAACATATGAAAATCGCTATGCTTATCACTTCCGCGAAAGCCTATGGAATGAGATATTCGTTCGCTACATGGGTTTCAAAAATTTATCAACGCAAGTTCTTGAACAACTCAACAATAGCATGATTGCACCTGAAAAACTCCCGGTTCATAAACCAAAAACCGTCCCTGCTCTTCGTAAAGAAAACAAGAAACATGACCTTCTGATTCGACAGAAACTCATTGACGCTGCCGAGGGTCGTCTCGACGGCGTTATTGAAGAGTTCGAACATGTTTTTGATCTTCTCAGTAACTATAGTAAAACCGTGACTGTCTTTGGATCGGCTCGAAAACCACAAGACGATGGCATTTCGATGAATGCCTATGAAGTATCGCGACGCCTGGCGCTAGAGGGTTTTGCTATTATAACTGGTGGTGGATACGGCGTAATGGAAGCTTCCAATAGGGGTGCCTACGACGCCGGAGGAGATTCAATTGGTCTGAATATTCTTTTACCACATGAACAAAGCTTAAATAATTACACGACCGCTAGTTTCCAGTTTGAGCATTTCTTTGGACGCAAGGTTGCGATGACACTTGATGCCAGTGCTTACCTTTTCTTTCCGGGTGGATTTGGGACGCTTGACGAGCTGTTTGAAATATTAGTATTGGAAGAAACGAATAAGATTTTACGAGCACCAATTATCTTGGTTGGTTCGGATTTCTGGGGACCGATTGATGAGTTAATCCGGACACTCTTGCTCGATCGATTTCAGACAATTGGAACCGAAGATTTTAATTTGTATGAGATTATTGATGATCACGACGAAATTGTTCGCCGTGTCGCTGCGTATGAGCGTGAACTGAACAAGTCTCTGCAATAGCATTTACATTCAATCACATAAGAATTATGCTTAATATAACCATAAATTTGAGGGGCATACGATGGCAAGGACTCAGGGTAGGACGAGACTCATTATTACGAGTAGTGTGCTTGGACTGACGTTGCTGGTCGTCGGAGGTATTATTTTGTTCCAGCAGAATCACAACGCTGCTAAAACCAGCGATACCAGTACCCCCGCACCTAGTAGTAATACAACAAAACCAGATATATCGACGGCTGATAATACTAGCGCAGGGACGACTCCAAAAACTAACTCCGCCTCAGTTGATCCTTCGACATTAGCTTCTATCGACGTTGCGCCACTTGGTGTGACGGTTTTTTATACAAAAGGCATTCATGGCTTTAATTTTGAAGTCAAAAGAACAGCTAATCAAACTCAGTATGCCGAGTTTAGCTCCCCTGAGTTAATAGGAAAAATATGTACGGATGACAGCGGTTCGTTTGCATCCATTATCAAAAACCCAACTTCAACCGAAGATCAAACGACCATTACTTTGACTACCAAAATTGGTAACGACAGTTACGGACTCTCGCTTGCAGGTAAGAACTGTACAGCTGATCAGCAATTATTAGCCCAGTATCAAACAGCGTTTACAAACGGTTTTCCAAGCCTTAAGGCTTTATAATATATAGCTTCCTGCTTTTCATGGCTCAAAAAATAGTACAATAGTAGTAATGGATCAAAAATTTCGACTCGAATCACCCTATAAGCCAACTGGGGATCAGCCTTCTGCTATCGCAGGCCTAATTAAAGGTCTCGACAATGGCGACAAAGAACAAACTCTTCTGGGCGTTACAGGTAGTGGAAAAACTTTTACAATGGCAAACGTGATTGCGAATCGTGGAGTACCAACACTGGTTCTAGCGCATAACAAAACTCTTGCGGCGCAACTGTATAGTGAGTTTAAATCTTTCTTTCCTGATAACGAAGTCCACTATTTCGTCAGTTACTTTGATTATTATCAGCCAGAAGCCTATATTGCCAGTAGCGATACGTTTATCGAAAAAGACAGTCGTATCAACGATGAAATTGATCGCCTGCGTCATGCCGCTACAATGGCACTTCTGACCAGGCGAGATACGATTATTGTCGCCAGCGTCAGTTGTATTTACGGTATTGGATCACCTGATGATTATTCCGAAATGTCAATCACTGTTACAAAAGGTGAGCGTCGACAACAAGATAAATTTGTCCGTATTCTGACCGATATTCAATATCAAAGAAATGACATTGACTTCCACCGTGGAACATTCCGAGTTCGTGGCGACATCGTCGATGTTTTCCCGGCTGGGAGTGACGTTGCCTACCGTATAGAATTCTTTGGTGATGAAGTGGAGCGCATTACCCGGATTGACCCACTTACCGGCGAAATTTTGGGTGAACCAAATGAAACTACGATTTTTCCTAGTAGTCACTATGTCACAACTCGCAACAAACTTGAACGCGCTATTGAGGAAATCAAAAAAGAGTTTGATCAGCGCATGGAATTCTTTGAGTCGCGCGATATGCTATTAGAAGCCCAGCGACTGGGTCAGCGGACAAAATACGACATAGAAATGTTGGAAGAAACTGGTTTCGTGAAGGGAATCGAGAACTATAGCCGGTACTTGACTAATCGTGAACCTGGCGAGCAACCGGCAACGTTACTCGATTACTTTCCCGATGACTTTATGTTGTTTGTTGATGAAAGCCATATGACGTTACCCCAAGTGCGGGGGATGTATAACGGTGACCGTGCTCGCAAAGAGGTGCTGGTTGATCACGGTTTTAGAATGCCCAGCGCACTCGACAATCGTCCACTGACTTTCGATGAGTTTAATCGTCATATCAATAAAGCAATTTATGTATCGGCAACGCCGGCTGATTACGAGTTGTCTCATAGTCCAGAACCGGTTCAACAAATTATTCGTCCGACAGGTTTGATTGACCCGGAAATAATCATTCGTCCAACCTCCGGACAGATTGATGACTTGATCGCAGAAATCCGAGAACGGATTGAAAAGAAACAACGCGTTTTAATAACAACCTTAACGAAACGAATGTCTGAGGATTTGTCGACCTACCTGCAAGAACTAAATATTAAAACGGCGTATATTCACAGTGAAGTTGAAACGCTGGAACGAAGTGATATTTTACGTGATTTGAGGTCGGGTATTTATGATGTACTTGTCGGAATTAACTTGTTACGGGAAGGACTTGATTTACCAGAAGTAAGTTTGGTAGCGATTATTGATGCCGATAAAGAAGGTTTTCTTCGCAGCACCAGTGCCTTAATTCAGACGATTGGTCGGGCTGCTCGTCACCTCGACGGAAAAGTGTTGATGTATGCTGATAAAGTCACTGATTCAATGCAACGGGCAATTGACGAAACTAGTCGTCGCCGTACGATTCAAACCGCTTATAACATCGAACACAACATTACCCCAACTAGCGTCGATAAAGCGATCGACGAAGGTTTACGAGCGATTATTCCGAAGAAAGCAGATGTAACATCAAAATTGAATCTTAAAAAGATTCCAAAGGATGAGTATGGCAGTCTCGTCAAAGACCTTTCGGCGCAAATGGATTTGGCTAGTGCGAACCTTGAATTTGAAAAAGCAGCTGAGCTTCGTGATGTTATCGCTGATATTCGATCAAAAATGTAAACAGCAAGATATGTCGATAAAAGATTGATTACGGTATAATATAAGTACATGACACAAATTACTCAAAGTGATGTGCAACATTTGGCACAGCTAAGTAACTTGCAACTTACAACCGATGAAGTTGTTTCTTTGCAGGTCGACCTTCAGAATATTATTGGATACGTGCAGCTCCTTGATGAACTGGATACATCAGGAATTGAGCCAACCTACCAGGTTACTGATCTTAAAAATGTTTGGCGAGCAGATATTGTCGACAATTACGGTATTAACAAAGACGCTCTACTGGCACTAGCTCCGGAAAAGGAAGCAGAACAAATTAAGGTTCCAAAGGTCCTATAGCTATGAGTACTATTTCTGATTTTATTGGTGTATCGGCCCGTACGAACGTTGAACGGGCGATTGCAAATACTTACAAAAATGAAGCATTTCACGCACTACTTAGTTTAACCGAAGCCCGAGCACTGGAGCGGGCCGATTGTGTTGATCGGGGCGAAATTAGTGGGCCTTTGGCGGGCGTACCTTTTATTGCTAAAGATAATTTTTTAACATTTGGTGGTACTACGACAGCTGCATCAAAAATTCTTGAAAACTTTACAGCGCCCCTACAGGCAACTGCAATCGAAAAACTTGAAGCAGCTGGCGCAATTTGTATTGGAAAAGCTAACCTAGATGCGTTCGCGCACGGTGGAAGCACCGAGAACTCAGCGTTTGGTCTGACTAAAAATGCGCATGATCAAGAACGCGTTGCTGGTGGTAGCAGTGGTGGTTCGGCCGTTGCTGTAGCGCTTGATATCGTGCCATTCGCACTCGGAACTGATACAGGAGGATCTATTCGCCAACCAGCCAGCTTTAATGGCGTTGTTGGTTTTAAGCCAACTTACGGAACGGTCAGCCGTTACGGTGTGGTTGCAATGGCCAGCAGTACTGATACGATTGGCGTTCTTGCAACCAGCGCCCATGACTCGATGCTTGTGATGGACATCATTAGCGGCCATGACACAAAAGACATGACGACATTAACCGATTTTTTTAAACCGACAGTGCTGGAGGGCCCAAAGCGAATTGGTATCATTAAAGAAGCTATGACTGATAACGTTGACCCGGAAGTGCGAAAAGTAACTGAAAGCTATATCGAAAAACTTCGGGCGGCTGGTCATACGGTTGAAGAAGTCAGTTTATCGCTGTTAAAATACGCGCTAGCTGTTTATTATATTGTTGTCCCGGCTGAAATTAGTAGTAACTTGGGACGATACGACGGCGTCCGATACGGACGACGGGCTAATGCAACTACGTTAACTGAACTGTACGGTGCTTCGCGCGACGAGGGATTTATGACCGAGAACAAACGACGTATAATGATTGGCAGTTACGTTCTTTCGAGTGGATTTTTCGATGCTTACTATTTGCAAGCTCAAAAAGTACGGACACTGCTGATAAATGAATTCAATGCATTGTTTGCGTCATACGATCTTTTACTCACTCCGGTAGCGCCAACGCCTGCCTTCAAAATTGGCGAAAATACCAGTGATCCAATTGAAATGTATTTGGCTGATGTTATGACTGTTCCGGCTAGCCTGGCTGGACTCCCGGCAATTAGTATTCCAGCAGGAACAACAGAATCCGGGCTTCCAGTCGGTGTGCAATTAATTGGTAAACGCCAAAACGATGCAATGGTACTAGCTTTTGCTGAAAGTATGGAGGTCTAATATGATGGAACAATCAACGGCAATTATTTTCTTTTTTGCAGCAATTTTTATTATTGCAGCACTTCTTTTTGCAGTTATCACCCTAACGAAAAAAGGTTCGAATAGACTTGATGTTCAAAAATACCGAACTCGTTGGATGACGATTGAAAGCCAGCTAAAACGCGATGAGATAACCAGTTATCACCTCACTATCCTGCATGCTGACACCTTGCTTGATCAAGCCCTGAAGCAAATGGGCGTTCAAGGCACAACCATGGCTGAACGTATGAAAAAGATGCAGACAAAATGGTCAAATGCGAACAGTGTTTGGGGCGCACACAAACTCCGAAATCAAATTGCCCATGAACCAGATGTTCGGATTGATTACGAGATTGCCCGTCGAGCATTACATTCCTTTAAACAAGCTTTAAAAGACGTAGGGGCAATTTAATGATCAGCCAAGATATACTCGATAGATACGATATGACAATTGGTATTGAGTGTCACGTCCAATTAGCTACAATTAGTAAGCTTTTTAGCGGGGCTGATAATAATGCCCGCGGGAAAAAGCCAAATGAAGCAACCAGTCCGATTGATTTTGGACTTCCTGGCATGCTCCCAGTGCTTAATTATGAGGCAATTGTGTTAGCTGTTCGTGCCGGAAAAGCGTTGAATGCCAAAATTGCGACCGTCAGTCGGTTTGACCGAAAACACTATTTTTACCCCGATCTTCCTAAGGGCTATCAAATTACTCAAATGTACCAACCAATTATTATTGGCGGCTACGTCGACACACCAATGCCAGGAGAAGAAACTGTTCGTGTCCGCATTCATCACGCCCATATCGAAGAAGATGCCGGAAAACTGACTCACTACGCCGGTTTTAGTTTAGTAGATTTAAATCGCGCCGGAACGCCACTAATAGAAATTGTTTCAGAACCTGATATTCACTCGGCCGCAGCAGCAAAAGCTTATGCAACTGAGCTACAGCGCCTAATGACTTTCTCTGGCGTATCGTTTGGCAATTTATATCAAGGCAACATGCGTTTTGATGTCAACATTTCGGTTGCCCTTAAAGGTGCCGCTGAACTTGGGACGAGAGCGGAAGTTAAAAACCTGAATTCATTTAAAAGTGTCGAAAAGGCAGCCGAATTCGAATTTGTTCGCCAAATCGAATTATTAGAAAGTGGTAAAGTTATTGTTCAAGAAACACGCGGTTGGGACGACGCAACTGCTAAAACCAGTTCCCAGCGTAGTAAGGAAGACGCCCAAGATTACCGTTATATGCCAGATGCGGATATTCCGCCAGTTGTCTTGACTAGGTTAGAAATCGAAGCGATTCAAGCTGACGTACCGCCTTTACCCGCGTATTATCGAATAGCTTGGCAAGAACTTGCACTTGATCGTTCGGTTATCGAAGCGCTACTTGGCACTCAAAGTTATGCAGTACTCATTACAGAAATTCAAAAAAATTCTGGTAACGAAGCAGCACGTAAAGTTGCCCACTGGTTTGCAAGTTCAGTAACGGGAAGCGAAGAAGAAACAGCCGTTATTGCCAGTAACTTTAGTCCAGAAGGATATGCCGAACTGGCTACAATGGTTGCAGAAAATGAACTATCGAGTACCGCCGCGAAAGAAATATTCGGCGAACTATTAATGAGTGATCAATCTCCCCGCTTCATTGCCGAATCTAAAAATTTGCTACAATTAAGTGATGAAAAAGCCCTACAAGCAATCGTTGACGAAGTCCTAGCTGATCCGGCTAGCACTCGGTCAGTCGCTGATATTAAAGCTGGACAAGACAAAGCGATTGGATTTTTGGTTGGGCAAGTTATGAAAAAATCATTTGGAAAAGCTAACCCAGGTGTAGCGCAGCAACTTATTCGTAAAAGATTGGAGGAGTAACAGAATGAAACAGCCGACGAAAGCTATTATTTGTGCAGCTGGTCTGGGATCACGGTTCTTGCCGCAAACGAAAGCCATGCCAAAGGAGATGCTTCCCTTAATAGACCGTCCTGTCATTCAAGTGATTGTCGAACAAGCAGTTGCTGCTGGTGTCACTGAAATTATAATCGTTACTGGCTCAACGAAGCGCGCTATTGAAGACCACTTTGATCGAAGTGATCAGCTTGAGGCTGAACTTCGCGAAAACGGCAAAACCGACAAAGCTGATGAAATTAAACGAGTAGCTGAACTAGCTAATTTTGTGTATGTACGCCAAAAAGGATTTCCAAAAGGAAACGCGCGCCCCATCCTGAATGCACGGCACCTGATTAATGATAATGAGCCTTTTTTTGTATTTTTTGCTGATGACTTTTTTCGGAGTGTTAAGCCGTGGCCACTTCAATTAAAAGAAGCATATAACGAAACGGGTAAATCTGTCATTTCGCTTATTGAAGTCGATAAGAAAGACGCCGATAAATACGGTATGGCAATCTTGTCAAACCAAAAGTCTGAACGGTTGTATCAATTAAAAGGATTAATCGAAAAGCCAGGCGAAGCAAACACACCATCGAATTTTGCATCAGTTGGCAGTTATCTTCTGACACCGGATATTTGGCAATATCTTGAAAAAGAAGAAGTTGGCGCTAATGGAGAAATTGGTTTAGCAGACAGCATCAATGCTCTGGCAAATAATGGTGAAATATACGGGCGCTTTATTGATGGAGTTTGGCATGATACGGGTGACCAGTTAAAGTATATAAAAGCCGTTGTTGATATGGCCCTAGAAAGCGATGAATACGGCGTTGAATTAACCGACTATCTCAAGCACCGCCTCAGCTAGTTGGTTGCTCTCATTTCAAGCTAGGGGTATACTAATAGGATAAAATGTAATCATAGAAAGGTTTCTTATGAGTTCAGCCGCCGAAATACTAGTTGTCATTCTCGCAGTCGTTTTAGCGATCTTTTTGATTGTTGGAATCATTTTGGTGGTCTATCTTATTCGTTTATCGACTGAAATTCGCCGTATTGTGAAAACTGCACAACACGCTGTTAGTTCTGTTGAATCAGTAGTCTCTGGTGTAGCCCGACTCACTTTTCCGATGTTTATCGCCGAGATGGTAGGGCGGTATATTAAAAAATTAAGTAAAGCTTCTAAAAAGGAAAAATAGTTATGACTAAAGGAAAATTTGCTATCGGTGCATTATTTGGAATCGCAGCAGGATTTGTTGCTGGAATTTTAACGGCTCCTAAAAGTGGTAAAGAAACGCGCGCTGAGCTTCGTCATAAAGTAGTTGAGACGAAGGATGAAGTGATCGAAAAAGCCAAGGATGTCAAACACAAAGCTGGCGACGTCGCAGAAGACGTTGTCGATAAAGCCGAAAAAGTTGTAGGTGATGTTGCCGACAAGATTGTTGACACAACGAAAGACTTAAAAGCAAAAAGCGAGCAAGCCGCTAAAGAAGCTAAAGCTGTTATTCAAAAGAATAAATAGTTTTGAAATGTATTAATTGACGCGCAATAAAGTGCGCGTCTTTTTATATCGTTAGGATATAATTATACATATGATAAGAAAAGCAGTTAAAAAACTACAAACCGACAATGAACGCGGTGCCCGGCAGGGAATTTTAGAAGAATTGTTTTATGACTTTAACCGTTCACGAGGCCAAGTCTATGGCATAAACTTTGTACGTGGTGTGTTTTTCGGAGTTGGCAGCGTGATCGGTGGTACGATTGTTGTTGCCCTTGTACTATGGCTGCTTAGCCTTTTGGTTGATCTTCCTGGTGGCGTCGGAGACTTTGTTAAATTTGTTGTCGACATTGTACGTACAAAAAAATAACATAAACAGTTTTTGTTTTTACTACAGACGTGGGGAGACTGTTTCGCTATACTAAGGGTATCCATGGGGGTTAAATTGCACACCGATCAGACTGTTCCGCGTTCTTTGAATGCGTCTGACTTTGTGCATCTCCATAACCACACGCACCATAGTGTACTTGATGGCTTGTCAAAGATACCTGCGCTTATTAGCAAAGTAAAAGATCTTGGCATGGAAGCCGTGGCTATCACAGATCATGGTACGATGTCCGGTGTGTTGGAGTTCTACAAAGCAGCCACAGGCGAAGGTATTAAACCGATTATTGGGATGGAGGCATATGTTGCTGCCAGGTCTCGCCACGACCGTGATCCGCAGAAAGATAAAGCCCGCTACCACTTAATTATTCTGGCCATGAACAATCAAGGTTATAAAAACTTGATGCGACTGAGTTCGACTGCCAATTTAGAAGGCATGTACTACAAACCACGAATTGATCACGAGCTTCTAGAAAAGTACAACGAAGGTCTGATTATTTTGTCGGGCTGTGCAAGCGGTGAAATCGGTGAAAACTTACGAAATGATAACTACGAAGAAGCCAAGCGAATTGCCGCTTGGTATAAATCTATTTTTGGTGATCGTTATTATCTTGAGATGCAGGACCATGGACACTTGGAGTCACCGGCGCGCTGGGATGTTCAAACCAAGATCAATGATTCGCTTGAAAAAATATCTGCAGAACTTGGTATACAAATGGCCGTAACCAGCGATGGGCATTATTTGTCGCATGCTGATCAAGACGCACACGAAATATTATTATGCGTCGGTACAGGTTCGTATTTAACGGATGGGAAACGCATGTCGTTAAAAGATTTCGAATTACACGTGACAGAGCCTGACGAATTGATTGGACGCTGGGGTAAAACTCATCCCGAAGCAATTGCTAATACAAAAATAATTGCCGACAGGTGTGACGTCGAAATTGAGTTGGGGGGAATTTTAATTCCAACCTTCTCAACTCCCGAAGGATACGATGAAAAAAGCTATCTTCATCAACTTGTTTTTCAGGGTTTGAACAACCGATATTGCGGGATGAGTCTTGACGGTAATCCTTTAGCAACAACAATCGAAGCGTATCGCAAGACGATTCCAGCGCATGTTCTTGAGCGAGCTGACTACGAGTTGGGAGTGATTGATCGAATGGGATTCAATGGCTATTTCTTGATCGTTCAGGACTTTATTAACTGGGGTAAAAATCGTGGAATTATATTTGGTCCTGGTCGTGGAAGTGCGGCTGGTTCAATCGTATCCTACGCCGTGCGTATAACCGAGCTTGATCCGCTCAAGTACGACCTTCTATTTGAGCGTTTTTTAAATCCAGATCGTATTAGTATGCCAGATGTCGATATCGACATTCAAGACACTCGCCGTGACGAAGTAATTGCTTATTGTACTGAAAAATACGGAACAGAGCGTGTTGCCAACATTGTGACATTCGGTCGAATGGCCGCAAGGGCTGCGGTGCGTGACGTCGCCCGTGTCCTTCAGGTTCCGTATGCCGAAAGCGACCGTTTAGCAAAAATGATACCTCCACCAGTTCAAGGTCGTCAAATTCCGCTTTCAGTCAGTGTTGTTGAGGATCCGGATTTACGCCACGAGTACGAGACGAATCCGACAGTTAAAAAAGTGTTAGATTACGCTATGCAACTTGAGGGTACGATTCGAAGCCACGGTGTACACGCCGCTGGTGTGGTGATTGCCCCTGATGATATCGTCAACTATGCTCCAGTTGAAATGTCTCAAAAGGGGGTGGTGGCGACGCAATATCCAATGGGTCCAGTTGAAGAACTGGGCTTGTTGAAAATGGACTTTTTGGGTCTTTCAAACCTGACAACAATCAACAACGCACTGCGAATAATTAAAAAGGTTTTTCGTACTGATATTGATCTTCAGAAAATCCCGCTCGATGACGTAGCGACGTATACGTTGCTTCAAAAAGGCGACACAACTGGTGTCTTTCAACTTGAATCTGCCGGAATGAAGCGGTACCTCCGAGCATTAAAACCGACTGTTTTTGATGACATCGTGGCAATGGTAGCCTTGTATCGACCTGGGCCGATGCAGTTTATTGATGACTTTATTAAACGCAAACATGGTGAACGCCAAATCACCTATTTCCATCCAAAAATGGAGGATGCCTTGAAATCTACTTATGGGGTTCTTGTCTACCAAGAACAGGTAATGCAAATTTCAAAGGATCTTTCGGGTTTTAGTGGTGGCGAAGCCGACACACTTCGTAAGGCTATTGGTAAAAAGAACGTTGAAATGATGAACAAAATGAAAATGCGGTTTGTTAATGGTGCGGCCGACATTTCAGGTGCTGATAAAAATGAAATGGAAAAGTTTTGGAAGCAATTAGAAGATTTTGCGGCTTATTGTTTTAATAAATCTCACGCTGCATGCTATGGGTTAATTGCCTACTGGACGGCGTACTTAAAAGCGCATTTCCCTGAAGCATTTATGGCAGCACTAATGACCAGTGATCAAGGCGACCTTGACCGTTTGGCAATTGAAATGAATGAATGCAAACATATGGGTATTAAGGTATTATCACCCGACGTTAATGAATCATTTGTGGAATTTGCAGTTGTTCCTGGCAAGAAAGAAATACGTTTTGGTATGGCGGCAATTAAAGGTGTTGGAACTGCTGCGGTTGAAGAAATTTTGCGGGCCCGGTCGGAAGGAAAGTTCGTATCGATTGAAGATTTTGCGCGCAAAGTGTCAACTTCTCGTTTTAATAAAAAGGCCTGGGATTCAATTATTAAAACTGGTGGCTTCGATGGGTTGGCTGATCGATCAGACCTGCTGTTTAACCTTGAAGCTATCCAGGGCTTTGCATCAAAATTACAAAAGGAAGCCCTAAGTGGCCAGACTGATTTATTTGGCGGTATGGCGAACGAGGCATCAATTCAGCCATCAATTGCTATGGTTGCTGCGCCCACCAAACATACCGATAAAGAACGACTCGGCTGGGAACGGGAATTGCTGGGACTATATATTAGTGCACACCCCCTCGATAACTACGACGCCTATTTTAACGAGCAGACTGTCCCGATGAGTGAGCTTTCGACTGATATCGATGGTAAATCATTAACAATCGGCGGACTCATTTCTTCAGTTCGAAGTATTGTCACAAAAAGTGGCTCAAAAATGGCATTTGTAAAAATCGAAGACAAAACCTCTGAAGTTGAAATTATTGTTTTCCCAAGTATTTACGAAGTTGTTGGCGGCCAACTTTTACAGGACACGGTAATTCGAGTATCAGGGAAAGTAAACGCCCGTGATCGGGATGGCAACCTTAGTACAGACATTAAATTGATTGCCGATGACGTTCAAATTGTCGATGATCTCGAACTACGTACCTACGAGTCGCATGGAAATAAAATGGCTAAACCAAAAGCACACACTGCTGGTGTTATGGCGAAACGTAATAAAGCAGCCACTAAAGATAAAGGTACGGCGGATGCAAAGGCAAAGATATCTTATACAGTTCTTGCCGCCGAAACAATCAAAAAATTATATGTTCACGTCAAAAACCCGGATGACCAATCAATTCTAGTCAATTTAAAGCGCATTTGTAGTGGTTATCCAGGTGTCAGCAACATTGTATTGGTGTTGGGGGCCGACAAAAAATCAGCGATCAAAATGCCATTTAAGATCGATGGCAGTAATGACCTCATAGGAGAATTAGTGAAACTGTTAGGTGAGGATGCGGTCGTCTTTAAATAGTTAAAGCGTACAAGGCAATCCCAGTCGCAACACTGACGTTAAAAGATTCTTTTTTTCCGAGCATGGCAATCTCGATAACATCGTCACATTGATCGATAAAAGCTTGATCTATACCTTTTACTTCTTCGCCAATCATTAGCACCAGGCGATCAGGAGCTTTGTACTCAGGCAGTGGAATACTGCGATTGGTTTGTTCGAGGCCTATCAATCGGTAGCCGGCGGCTTTTAGGTTTGCAAGCGGGGGTTCTTCAATGTACTCAAAAGGCACAAACCGTTCGGCATCGAGTGCCGTTTTATGAATTTGCTGGGTAAGTTTTTCAGAAATATGTGGAAGTCGTGGATCATTGTCGATCCGTGGATACGCAGTATAACCGCTAAAGATAATTTTTTTAACACCAAAGCCTTCAGCAGTCCGAAAAATAGACCCAACGTTGTGAGTGGACCGAATATTATGAGCGATGATAATAATTTCAGGCATGATGGTCATTATACCACTATAAAATGCTTACGTTTTTTGATAGGATGGTAGGTAATGGATGAACAAAAAATTCAAGACCGTGCTCGTGATCAGGACGAGCAATCAACCCAAGGCCGTGCCTCCATCCTGGGAATGGATTATCTCGATACCCGTTCAGTTGACCAGACGATTGAACTATTCCCGGATGTATTGAGCATTGAAGTCATGCACCGCAATCGTTTAGTGCCATTACGAGCGGGCAGTGATTCCTCATCGT
>JAYVYE010000084.1:0-1905 GCA_043784545.1 Candidatus Microsaccharimonas sp. | reverse complement strand
GTAGGATCATCAACAGGAAGAGGACTAGATACTTTACCATCATAGCTTACTGGCTCAACAGGAGGGTAAGCATTTCTAATCTTACTAGCTACACTTTGTAGTTCTTCAGGACCAGAGAAGTGGTTAGGAGTTAGACCGTGCTGAGCCAATAGCTCAACGTCAGCATTATAGTTAGCCTGAGGATCGTTAGGAGTTAGGTGATTAACATAGGGTTCAATAGGTGCAGGTTCTTGATCACTGTGATACTTATTAGCATCAGCCTGTAAGGATCTACCCCAGACTTCAGCATCAGAGTTAGTAGTATCAGCAGGGAACAGATCAGTAGCTTTAGGCTCAGGAGAACCTTTGAAGTTGTTGGCATCTTCCTGCATACCACGAAGCTTGTACAGAGCATCAACAGCACTTCTAGGTGTAACACCCTCAGGAAGATTAGTGTGATCTATACCAACACGATTAAGAACTGCAATATCACTGTCAGCAGTTCTAGTGTCAGGAAGCTTTTCAGGAAGATGACTAAAGAGACTGTCAGCAGCTCCACCTAGACCACCACCAAGCATTGCACCTTGAGCGATGTTCTGAGCTACGTTCTGACCACCAGATTGTACAGCACCAAGAGCACCACCCATAAGAGCATGGTCTACAGTAGAACCACCAACACCCATTCCTTCTCCAAGAAGTTCTGGGTTCTTAGTTACTAAGTAAGGGAGGATACCACCAGCAAAGTTACCTGCTTTATAAGCAGCACCTTCTGGATTATAAACATGAGCATTATTAGCATCTTGAATATGTTCAGACTGGTTCTGTCTTACCTGATCTGCTGTACCTTGATTAACTAAACCAAGTTTCTCTGCAAGTTCAGCACCCCAATTGTTAATAGGGTCCATACCAAATTCTTTAATACCAGTAGGAACACCAAGCAGTGCATCCTGTGCGGTAGTAGCTACAGCCTGTGACGCCTGCTCTACAGCGTTCTGTGTGTTCTTTTTACCGTTGACAACAATGTCAGGGTTCTCTTGATTAGCAGCAGCCGTCCACTGAACACCAACCCCAGGGTGTCCATCCTTGTAAAACTGTACTGCCTTTTCTATCTGATCTTGATGTACTCCGTATTCAGGATGAGCACCAAGGATAGTCTTAGTATCTTGACCAGCACCCAGTCTATTCTGAATGTCCTGCTGTGTATTAGCAGTTGCCTGATCTGGATTAAAAGATGCAGTCTGTTGACCATAACCCCCAGCAGGAGCACTATTTTCAATGTTAGAAGAACCAGCAGTAGGTGCAGTTACATCAGGAACTTTAGGAACTACCGGAGTAGGATCAAGTGAGACACCTTTTAGGACATCTGCACTTGATCCTTCCCCAGCAACGTACTGATCGATCTCGGCTTCACTGGCACCCTTAGATACCATAGTTGATACATTAGTTTTAATTCTAACTAGGTTGTCAGTGTCAGCCATTTAGTTTATTCCTCTTTTATTTAAGACCGTACTTACTCTTAAGATTAGCAAGATTTCCGCCAGCAGACTTCATGTCCTGGCCTCTACGAACCGTAGTATCGTGTTGAGCAGCAGTATCAGCGGTAATCGCATGACCAGCAGCCGAAGTATCAGTAGTACGGATATTATTAGTATTAGACTGGTTAGTAGTACGTTCATTGTTACCAACAGATACAGCTTGACCAGCAGCAGCCGTAGTAGCCTTACTAACCTGACCAGCAGTAGTAACTACATTAGTAGCAGCATTTCGACCATTAGCAGCATCAATCTGTTGCTGAACTGTAAGAGGAGTGTACTGTCCTACATAAGCAGCAGCAGCATTCTTATCATAAGTAGGACTAAACGGATCATCACCCATAGAAGCAGCCGCAGCATTAAGCTTAGGCAACTGTTGAGTGTAAGCAGCTTG
>JAYVYE010000083.1:0-1574 GCA_043784545.1 Candidatus Microsaccharimonas sp. | reverse complement strand
AGGGAGGCTTGGCGGGTATCAAACGAAGGGATAGGCATGTACCCTTGTGGGGCGGAATTGAATTCAGGATACCACCACGAGCCGATAACGACCCCACGTTTCTCCTCTTGGTTAATCCATAACCCAAAACGTGCCGCATCGAAGTCATCAATGAGCCCCGAACCGTAACAATTGAAATACGCTACTTCTTTGTCTCCGATAGTTCCGTCAGGGCGGGTAAAGCCGTGGTCAATGGCGGTCTGCAACCCAACGCGGATATTACGCCCAGACGTTGTGTCCCCTGGAGGTATAGTTTTATAGAAGTCATACGGGTTATACACTGTCTTGTTCTTAATCCCTGCCTCAAAAGTCAGTGCCTCCCCAACGCAGCCATTCGGCATTGCGGGGAGCGCAGGCAAAAAGCGAGTATCCGGCATGTTTTGGTTGGGGATAGTACGCCCGTCATAGATGGAGAAAGCGTTGGGCAGTCCCCCCATGGTGTTCGCAAGTGCTCCGAACGTATGCACAATCGAGTAATCACGTTTGTCAGGTAGTATCGGGTCCATATTATTTCATTAGTTTATAACCAAACCACCCCAGAATAGCTTTAAGTGAGGTGAAGAGTGCCACGATGCCAATCACTCCCGAAAACACCAAGAGTGCGGCCTTGCCACTGAACTTCAGATTCCCCAGGATGTCCAAGAGCGTGTCTATTTTGCCCTCTAAAGATGCCACACGCTTGTCTAAGTTCCCCACACGACCAGATAAATCGTCCACCATCTCAATAGTGCTGTCTGAAGGCGTGACACGGTTGAACCCCTCGTGTATCGCTCCGACTATCTCCTCGCGTGTCATTGGTATCTCGGCCATATTAGCTTTGGCAGCCTAAGGGCTTGGTCGAGGTGTAGGTGATAGTGACCGCACCTGTGGCAAAGAATCCGTACACTGCTGTACCCGCACTATCGTAAAAGGTGAGACATGTCCCTTTGTTCTGTCCTTTCTTGCCGAACATGACTGAGGTGGTGGCGTTAGAGGTCGAAGTTGCCACTTGGAAGTCTGAGATGAGAGTCGTGGTACCAACCCCTGCGCGGTTCTGCGCGTCAATCACGAAGCTTCCTTTAGTCGAAGTAGCGATGATGGTATTGCCTGTTCCAGCGTTACTGAGGTTAAGGAGGTTTGAGGTATCAGTGACGTTGAGCAGAGCGAATTTCACAAAGTCTAAGCTATTGTGTAGGAAGTTGATGTTATTGCGTATAAACAATCCGAGGTTCTGATTTCCTTGGTCAAGAATATCAACGATTGTCGAGCCAATGTTCTTTGCAATAAAGGACATGGTGTTGGTCTGGTTAACGTTCACGAATGCAATATCAGTGCCATAAAAGCTCCCTTCAGAACTGTCTGCGGACTCGAATTGGGTATTTTTTGTGTTGGTTTCAATGTAGCCACCAAAGAAGTTGTTGCCGTTGACCGGTGCTAAGGTGACTCGGTTGTCAGTAGAAGAGGCCGAGAACCCAAGTGCGTTTGCCTCAATATAGACGTTGTGGAACTCGTTACCGAGAGTGCCGTTGTTGGTGGCTAAGGAAGAGGAGCGAATC
>JAYVYE010000082.1:0-1906 GCA_043784545.1 Candidatus Microsaccharimonas sp. | reverse complement strand
GCCCATGCCGATGTTGCCGCCGTCAGCTTTGTGGGCTCCACGCCGATCGCCAGGTACATCTACGAGACCGGCACGGCACATGGCAAGCGTGTCCAGGTTGAAACAGCGAAACTCCGCCTGCCTCGTCACTATACAATTTAAAATGCTTTGGCACTTTACTCCTACTGACGTAACTCAGCTAACCCGGATATTTCATGAGAGTTAAAAAGATAGCTGGCCTTTTTTAAAATTAAACCCAGATTGTAATTAGTTACACAACAAGATGGGGAAAAGGCAGCTATGGCAAACTGTAATCAAGATTCGTTCGAATTTCCAGCATTAAAATCAAGTCAGACAAGGCGCAAAATAGAAGTTCAATTTTCTGGCGGCGAAGTGACGAGCGATGCGGGAGTTTTATTGCTGCGAGAGGTTGATCGAAGACTTGGTCTGACCAAGAGGTTTTCAGAATTTCTTTTTGATCCAAGAAATCCGTTGATGGTCGAACATACAACTTTGGATATGGTTCGGCAGAGGAGCTACGGTATTTGTCTTGGCTACGAAGATCTCAATGACCAAAAGACATTGAGAAACGATACGGCCATTCAGTCGGCAGTTGAAAAGGATTCAGAGCTTGCGTCGTCACCGACGCTTTGTCGATTTGAGAATCGTGCGGATCGAAAGGCTGCTATTGGCTTTCATGAAGTTTTAGTCGATACGTTTATTACCTCACATAAAACGGCACCCAAAGAATTGATTTTGGATTTTGATGCGACTGACGACAGAGTTCACGGCAATCAAGTCGGTAAGTTTTTTCATGGCTACTATGACGATTATTGTTTTTTGCCACTTTACGTATTTTGCGGAGATCAGCTTTTGGTGAGTTATTTGCGGCCCTCAAATATTGATGGTGCCAAGCATACATGGGCCATTACGGCATTGCTGGTAAAACGACTGCGAAAAGAATGGCCAGATGTGAAAATCATTTTTCGCGGCGACAGTGGTTTTTGCAGGCCTCAAATGCTGTCTTGGTTTGAAAGCCACGATGTCTGTTATATTGTTGGCATGCCTTCGAACGTGAGAGTTAAGGCACAAACCCAAGATTTAATTTTGAAGGCAAAAGAAGATTTCGAAAAAACAAATTTAAAGCAGAAACTATTTTCTGAAACAAAGTATGCAGCAAAAACTTGGAGCGAAGAAAGACGCGTGATCGTTAAAGCGGAGTATTCTGATTTAGGTGAGAACACCAGGTACGTGGTAACGAATCTTCAAGGCACGGCTCAAGAACTTTACGAGAAGACCTACTGCGCTCGAGGAGAAATGGAGAACCGAATCAAGGAGCAACAACTTGATCTTTTCGCTGATCGTACTAGTTGCCATAACTGGTGGCCCAATCAATTCCGTTTAATGCTCTCCGGGCTTGCTTATGTCTTGCTTGAAACGATTCGGCGAGAGAATCTAGAAGGTACTGAGTTAGCACAAGCCACCGTCGGCACGATTAGATTAAAGCTTTTAAAAATTGGTGCTGTAATTATCAGAAATACTCGCCGCATAAAGGTGCTGCTTTCAAGCCACTATCCTTACCAAGATCTATTCAGAAAACTCGCACAGAGTTTAATCGGCACAGCTTGAAAATAACCAGAATCCCAATAGATAAAAGTTGGGGAAAGGTCGACGTGTATTCAAAATCTGAAAAAGTCCAAAAAACTTCAATTTTTTCTCAAAAAATATTCGAATTTTTTAGGCTAAAAAATTTTCATCAAAAAAATCTAGATGACGCGACTCTGATGAAATATCCGGGCTAGTAAATTTCTTAATACGCGAGTGCAAGGACGAACTAACGACAAAGGCGATTGTCCAGATTCGCATCAACCACTACGACCCGATTAGGCATTTGAATTGGATCACGCCAAGACTCAAAGACGTGCTC
>JAYVYE010000081.1:0-1765 GCA_043784545.1 Candidatus Microsaccharimonas sp. | reverse complement strand
GAAGGCGCTTGGGCTTTGACCTACTACGATCATGTAGAGGAAGAGTTCCGCTTCATTCGTAACAAGGAGCGTCCCTTCTTCTACGCCTTCGAGAAAGGTCGTAAGGCACTTATCTGGGCTTCGGAAGCTTGGATGATTAAGATTTCTTGCAGTCGTCACGGTATCGAACTGGAAGAAGACAAAGTGATTTCAGCCAATGAGGATACTCTTTACAGAGTACCTGTTCCTCTGAAGAATAATGAAGAACTTGTCCTGCATCGCAAAGGAGGCGTTGCCGGTAAGGCACAAGCTTTTTTTCAACGGCAACACTGGACTGGTGGACGAAATGGGCACACTCAGCCCCAAGCAACGGAGACGACTCCTCAACAAGCGACAGGGCCAACGAACCCGCTAGGCTTCCACACGACACAGGCGATGCCGACAACGAGAAGCGTCTCTCCGTCTGGAACGACACCACCAAACAGTGGCGCGAGGCTGCCGGCGATGAACGTACCTTTATCCGGGAATGTGTCGAGCGGCAGATCGGCTGAAGAAGTAGCAGCAGCAGTTAGAGCGGCGGCTTCTAATGTCACACCCATCACTCGTGCTGGTGTGTACAAAGGGTTCAACGGAATTCTTATATCGAAGAAGGAACTGCAAGACCAACTCGATGGTGGTTGTGGCTGGTGTGAAAAGGAGTTCATCACAATAGAAGACAAAGGCTACGGTTGGTTGGCTGAAGGAAAGCCTATCTGCCGTAAGTGCATGGTCGGAGAACACGAAGATCAAGCCATGATTAATGCAATCTTCAATCAGACTGGTGATAAAGTCAGCATTCAGTAATATCTTTACACGAGGGAATAAAAACAACAATGAATAATATGAAGATCACTATCGGCTGCGATCCTGAGTTGTTCGTTATGAAGGACGGTAAGTACCGTTCAGCTCACGGTCTCGTTCCCGGTACAAAAGAGAAGCCACATCGTGTCGAGAATGGCGCGGTACAAGTGGACGGACTCGCACTGGAATACAACATCGATCCAGTGGACAATGCAGACGACTTCGTTCGTTACAACATGTCTGTGATGGAACAGATGAAGGCGATGGTTCCCGGTTATGAATTCTCCATCGTCCCTTCCTGTCGTTTCAATGGCAATCACTTCCGTGCTCAGCCTGATGAAGCGAAAGAGTTGGGTTGCACTCCTGACTACAACGCCTACACGATGCAGGAGAACCCGAAACCGGACAACACCACAACTATGCGGACTGCCTCTGGTCACATTCACATCGGCTTCTGCGAGAACGCTGATCCGGGTGACAATGAGCACATGATCCGTTGTGCCACTCTTATCAAGCAGCTCGATGTTTACTTGGGACTGCCTTCGCTCTTCTTCGACAAGGACGTTAATCGTCGTAAGATGTACGGTGCAGCAGGGGCATTTCGCCCTAAGCCTTACGGTGTTGAATATCGTGTGTTGTCGAATGCTTGGCTTCTGTCTGAGAAGCGTATGCGTTTCGTCTTCAACCAGACTGTCAAGGCTGTGACTGATTTGATGAGTGGTATTCGTCCTTTCGAGCAGATGTCTGAACAGAGAGTAGTTGCATCTGTCAACCGCTCTGACATCTACAAGGCAGAAGACTCCTTGTATCGTTACTACAAGGGTGGTCACAATCTGGTCGATATCGCCAAGTCACTGTAAGCAAACTCGAAGCCTTGAAGGGGTTTTTCTTTATGTCACTCAAAGGTGATAAGTACGAGACTACAGAGGAAATCAAGTTTCGTCTG
>JAYVYE010000080.1:0-1716 GCA_043784545.1 Candidatus Microsaccharimonas sp. | reverse complement strand
CAAGAATGGCGCTCCTCTTGACTCTCAAGACGGTATCTACGAAAGACGTGTTATTGTAGGGGCGCTATTTGGGGTGTCCGTTATATAAAACGGGTTGGGACGATTTTTATCCTGGAAAGGCCTAATTGGACAAAGTCACATTCGGGGATTGTAAGGGTCTGTGGTAAAACTGGACGAATGAACTAGACAAAAATCAAGCAGAAATCTGTCGGCAGTGGGGCATTCCGCTGGAAGGAACTGAAGGCTTGGGGGCGCGTTTAAAAAGGACATGCCAGTACTTTGGGCGGTGGATGCGAACGCGAACGCGAGACACAAGTCGGTATGGCTATGAGTATGTGAGCGGGATCATCCGGTTGGAACAGGGGCGGACCATAGCGGGGATAAGTCGAGTGAGCGCGGTGAACGAACAAGCGTTAGGCCATTTTACGAGTCAATCACCGTGGGATAGCGCGGGAATGATAGGGGCCATCGGGGCGGAAATAAGCAAGCGAGCGGAATTGCAAAGCGGGGCGATGGTCTTGTTGGACGAAAGCGGGGAGGAGCGGGAAGGAAAAAAGATAGTGGGAGCGGCCCGGCAATATATAGGGCGCGCGGGCAAAGTGGACATGGGGCAGATGGGTGTGTTTGTGGCACTGGTGAAGGGCAGTTTTTGGACATGGTTGGACGGAGAATTGTATGTGCCCGAAAGGTGGTTCAGTGCGGATTACGCTGAGCAACGGCAGCAAGCGGGTTTACCAGCGGAACGCACATTCGAGACGAAGCTGGAATTGGGCTTACGGCTGGTGAAACGGCTGCGTGCCCAAGAAGTACCCTTCGAAGCGGTGGCGTGTGATACATTTTATGGCCGTGACGGTTGGTTTCGTGCGGCATTGGCGGCGGATAATTTCGAATATATGGCTGAAGTGCCGGTTAGTCAGCGGGTTTACCTGAGTGAGCCAACCATTGGCTTGCCAATCAATAAAAGGGGACCCAAAGCCGAACATATTTGCGTTTTAAGTCCACATGCCGACCGCGTTGACAAGGTCTGTCGCCAACCGGACCTGGACTGGCAAACGCTGACTATCCGTGCCACCGACCGTGGTCACTAAACCGCTAACTTTGCGGCTCGCCGCGTCTGGACAGTATGGGAAGATACCGATGAGCAGCTACACGTTCGCCAAGAATGGCTTGTCATTCGTCACGAGCCCAATGGTCGACATTCTTACGCCCTCAGTAACGCACCCGAAAATACGCCACTCACCCGCTTGGCCCAGCGCAAATGCCAACGGTCATTCATCGAACAAGCCAATCGTGAGGCCAAATCTGATTTCGGTTGGGATGAAATTCAAACCACCAAGTACCGCGCCTGGCAACATCACCTCGCTTTGACCATTCTCGCTGCCTGGTTTATTGCCGAAACCAAACTGGACTGGGCGATTGAGTTTGCTCGTGATCCGGCGTTACTCACCCAGTACGAAGTCGAGGTTTTACCGACCTTATCTGTCGCCAACGTACGCACTTTGCTGCGTTCAAGTTTGCCCTTGCCACAATTAAGCATTGAAGAAGCCGCCGCTCTTGTGGTCAAACATCTTGTCAATCGTACCCGTTCCCGCAAGTCTCGCCTTAATCATCGCCCTGGTACCTAATGTGACTTTGTCCAATTATTCAAACGCATCAGATTCATGGTCAGTACTTGCAGATTATATTAACCTGGTAACAAGACGACCATCGGTCCAC
>JAYVYE010000079.1:0-1653 GCA_043784545.1 Candidatus Microsaccharimonas sp. | reverse complement strand
CGGAAGTACGTTACGCTAGCCAGCAGGATGCGATATTCGCGTCCGTTTGCTTCGACGTAGTAGGCACCGTCGTGCTGAACGAGGGTTCCAATAATTTGGTTACGTTCGATTGGGCCAATTTGTTTATAAATAAAGCTGCCATCATCAGCAATCGTTAATTTCAAGATGTCACCTTCAACCAATTTTGATTTGCTGGCATAGTTGGCTGGGACTGGATATTCTTTCCCATCAGGACCAGCCATTTTTTGACCATCAAAGATGCCTTCAACGATTTTACCGCTGACTTCTTCGTTGGTTCCTGACCGTGGGGTAATGACATTACCATCGTCACCAGTAATACTAATCAACAGCTCTTTAGCTGCAGCTAGGTTCGTTTCGGCTTCTTGGATCAAGCTATGTAGTCGCTTGACTTGTTTCTCTGGTAGTTCAGACATGGGTACTCGCAATTCCTTAATCTGTGTGTTTTTGAATTTGTATATCTCACTTATACCAATAGATCATTGATATGTCAATGATGTCATAGTACCATTATGCATACTATTCGATTGTTTAAATGCTTCTTTTCCACATATTTTTCCGGGGTCACTGCAGTTTCGTTGTATATTTTGCCTGAGGAAAACTTAACCAACTAAAATACCGCCCTCAAAAAAAGATGGGGACGGCATAAAGGACTGTCAAAAATGGCCGAATGTTGATTAGCTAAGCTCGACGGTTGCGCCAGCTTCTTCAAGTTGCTTTTTAGCAGCTTCAGCTTCTTCTTTTGGAGCTTTTTCTTTGATTGTTGATGGAACACCATCAACCAAAGCTTTTGCTTCACCAAGACCTAGTCCGGTGATATCTTTTACAGCCTTGATGACTGCAACTTTTTGGTTTCCAGCATCCTTTAGGATAATGTTGAAGTCGCTTTTTGCGTCTTCAGCTGGGGCTGCATCAGCCGCGGGTCCAGCAACAGCAACTGCGGCTGCAGCTGGCTCGATGCCGTATTCGTCTTTCAAGATTGTCTTGAGTTCGTTTACTTCAAGTACAGTCAACCCTACGAGGGTTTCTGCAAATTTCTTTAGATCAGCCATTATATGACTCCTTTATTATTCAAATTAGTAGTGTGTAAAAATTAACTGGTTGCTAGCTGGTAGCTTTCGCTTCAACGCCATCAAGCAGCGCGTGTAGGTTACCCGACAACGCGTTGGTAATGTCGTGAACCGGTGAAAGCAGCATTGCAATAACTTCGGCTACAAGTTGAGACTTGCTTGGAAGACTTGCGAGTGCGTTCACTTCGTCAGCGCTTAACAAAAGACCTTCCGATGAAAAACCACCCGCGATAACGAGGGCAGGATTTGTCTTGGCAAATGCGTTCAAAATCTTAGCAGGAGCAACTTCGTCCGCTGCGCTTACAGCGTAAAGGAGTTGTCCAGTAAGACCTGAGGCATCGGTCTTTTTATAAGCTTCAACTTTAGACAAAGCAACTCGGACAAGACGGTTTTTAATCACCTTGATCACGACACCAGCTTCGCGAGCTTGGGCTCGGAGCTTCTGGACATCAGCAACGCTTAAACCGTTATATGTTGCAAAAACGGTTGTTTTAGCGCTGGCGATGAGCTCTGTCATATCAGCAACCAATGTGTTCTTTTTATCGCGTGAAATCGCCATAAATCA